>CAUZBV010000166.1:0-7404 GCA_963578115.1 Myxococcales bacterium | reverse complement strand
CTTCTTTGGGGGCTTGGTGCCCAGATAGTCCCGGATGGAGGGGATAATTCCCTGGTAGTAGCGTTGGCGATAGAGGAGTCCTTCGTCGTCGACGAACAGGTGCATGATCTCGGCCGCTGGTATCAGTTGCTTGGCGGGGCCAGCAGTTTGGGTGCTGATGGATTGGCCGGAGGCCATCGTTGGGGCCACCAACATGATCCATGCAACAAGTAGTGGGTGGAATTTCATCATAGGTATCGTTTGGACAGTCCCCATAGGGCTATTCAGTGGGTTTATCGTAGCAAAGCCCTTCGATCTGAACCAAAAAATAAGGCTCTTGCTATTAAAAGAGCAGCGTGCCCGCTGGAAACGTGGACTTGGCTTCGTCCGATTTGACGAGCGGCCCACAGTCTAGCGCGTTTTCATCGTGGCAAACTTGTATTTGGTACGGTTCTCGATCCGGCTCCGAGCTCATCTCGATCACTTGGACCACCATGCCCAACGACAGGGCCGCTCCATTCGACCACTTGCACACAATCGAACCACTGTTGAGTGACACAAACCCTTCGACAGGGTTGCCGTCCGGTTTTCCCTCCGCCTCATCGATTTCCGCATGGAAATTGTCCTCGCAGCGGGTTCCGATCGTCAGCCAGCGGCATTGCGTGAGAGTGGCCGCGACCTGCGATAATGTGGGATCGCTGAAAAGCCGAGCCGCATCGATGTCCGCTCCGGGCGAATGGGTGGACACACAAGGGACGCGACTTTGTTCCGTGGGTGCGTCGACGATGTGGACGAAAGGGGGCGCCTCCACGAGGGGAACGTCCGGTTGTGTATCCAAGGGCGTTGTGTCCTTGCCATTGGGGGATGAGTTGTTGTCACCACCACAGGCTGTCATCGCGGCGGCGGCGA
The DNA here is from genome assembly GCA_963578115.1 of Myxococcales bacterium. Lineage (GTDB taxonomy): Bacteria > Myxococcota_A > UBA9042 > CAUZBV01. Next base: position 6,516 of record CAUZBV010000166.1, on the reverse strand, counting down.
GCCACGCTACGGTGATCCATCGGATGTCGACTCGAGCCAAGGTGCTACTTGTTACTCCGCATGCGCTGGGAGATGAAGTCAATGAGGTCGATCTTGGTCAACACGCCAACCACATGACCCGCGTCCTGCACAATGACGGTCTTGTCTTGCGCCAACACCTCGCCGAGCAAGGCGGCGGAGTTGCGTGGCTCCAAGACGGCAAAGTCTGTGCCAGCGACCGCCGACACGGGGAGATCACCTGTGTTTCCGCCATCGACCAGGGTCTTTAGCAGATCCACTTCCGTGACCAGACCCGTAATTCGCTCGCCATCCAGAATCGGGATTTGGCTCACTTCGTGGGTCTTCATGAGCGCAACAACCTCTTGGATGGTTGCGGACGATGTGACAGAGACCACATTGTGGGGGCGTTGGGCCATTACATCCCGAACGGCTCCGGCATACTCCGGCTCCAAGAACCCATTTTCTCTCATCCAATTGTCGTCGAATATTTTCGACAGATAGCGCGAGGCGCCATCGGGCAGAATGGTCAGAATGTTGAGCGGTTCCAATTGCTTGGACGCCCATTTGATGGCGCCACAGACCGCCGAACCGGACGAACCGCCGGCGAAGATGCCCTCTTCGCGGACCAATCGACGGGTCCACAAGAAGCTCTCTTTGTCCGTGACGCGGACCACGTCGTCGATCACATCGAAATCCATGGTGCCGGGGAGGAAATCTTCGCCGAACCCCTCCACGAGGTAACTGTGCGCCGTGGTCAAGCGCCCTGTTCGGAAGTAGTCGTAGAATATACTTCCCACGGGATCCACACCCACGATCTTGACGTCGGATTTTTGGCTTTTGAGGTACTTGCCAATCCCAGAAATCGTGCCACCGGTCCCCATGCAGACCACCACGGCGTCCACCTCCCCGCCGGTTTGTTCCCAGATCTCCGGACCTGTGCTCAACACGTGCGCCTTGGGGTTGGACGGGTTGTGATACTGGTTGGCGAGTACCGCGTTGGCCGTCTCCTCGACGGTCTTTTCAGCCACCTTGTAGTAGCTTCGCGGATCGTCCGGATCCACGTCGGTGGGTGTGACCATGACCCGCGCTCCGAAGGCGCGCAGGGCCAAGATCTTCTCGTTGGACATTTTGTCGGGCATCACAAAGACACATCGATATCCCTTGATGGCGGCTGCCATGGCCAAGCCCATGCCCGTATTGCCACTGGTGGCCTCCACGATCGTGCCACCGGGCTTGAGGGTGCCGTCGGCTTCGTAGTCTTCGATCATTTGCAGGGCCGGTCGATCTTTGACCGAGCCACCCGGGTTCATGAACTCACACTTGATGAAGACATTGGAGGAGACGTCCCTCGCCAGGCTGTTGAGCTTGACGATGGGCGTGTCGCCCATGGCTTCCAAGATGTTGTTCAGCGCACCTTTCACGCCGCATCCCCTTCCGTGTAGTACTCCAACCCCAAGTGGGTGATGAGATCTTCGCCCATCATGTGCCGCAAGGTGTTCTTGAGCTTGGTCTTCTGAATGAAGAGATCGTGCTCTGGGTAGAGTCCTGGCGCGGTCATTGGGGCTTTGAAGTAGAACGACAACCACTCTTGAATTCCATGCATTCCTGCCCGTTGTGCCAGGTCCAAGAAGAGCGCCAGATCGAGGACCAAGGGTGCCGCCAAGATGCTGTCACGACACAAGAAATTGATCTTGAGCTGCATGGGGTAGCCCAGCCAGCCTTTCAGATCGATGTTGTCCCAGCCTTCCTTGTTGTCTCCGTGTGGCGGGTAATAGTTGATCCGCACTTTGTGGTAGAAGTTGCCATAGAGCGAGGGATAGAGATCGGGTTGCAACATCGTGTCCAGCACGGAGAGCTTGGATTCTTCTTTGGTTTTGAACGAGTCGGGATCGTCCAGCACTTCCCCATCCCGGTTGCCCAAGATATTGGTGGAGAACCAGCCGTCTAAACCCAGCACGCGCATTTTGAGGCCGGGACCAATGATGGTCTTGATCAACGTCTGTCCCGTCTTGAAGTCTTTTCCGCAGATGGGAAGCTTGTTCTGAGCAGCCAACTCGAGGAGCGCTGGAACGTTCGCGCTTAAATTGGGCGCACCATTGGCGTAGGGGCAACCCTCACTCAGTGCGGCGTAGGCGTAGATCATGCTCGGTGGAATGGACGGGTCGTCTGCATCCAGGCCTCGTTCAAACGCTTCGAGCGACATCATCGCCTCGGTCGGTGTCATGAACGCTTCCGTAGACCCACACCACACGACCACCACCTGCTCCAGATCGTGCGTTGTCTTAAAGTTTTGGATGTCTTGCCGCAGCTGGTTGGCCCAATCCCGTCGTCCACCGGGGATCACATGGTCGCCCGAGAGCCTTTTGACGAAGTTGGGGTCAAACGCCGCTCGCATGGGACGAATGGAGCGCAAGAAGTCACCGACTTGATCCACCAGAGACGCGTCCAGGACGCCCGCTTTCTTGGCGGCTGTTTCGCAATCGTCGCTGAAGAGATCCCAACCGCCAAAGACGAGATTATCAAGGGAGTGCAGTGGGACGAAGTCTCGAATCAGTGGAGATCGATTCTCCGTGCGCTTGCCCAATCGAATGCGCGCCATCTGCGTCAAGGATCCGATGGGCTCACCGATCCCCTTTCGAACGGCTTCAACGCCGGCGATAAAGGTGGTCGCTACCGCGCCCATACCCGGAAGCAAGATCCCCAGGCGTTTGCCAAGGGGCTGAATTGACGGTCTGGATTGGTTTGTATTGTTCATCATTGGAACCGCACCTTTCTACGTTTAAGGGACCTCTGTCAACCGATTTGCGTCCTTCTTCGAACAGGCAAATGCCGCACCAATGATGCCCGCGCGGTCCCCCAGCACACCAATGCGAATGGACACGCCCTGTGCCACTTCGGTGAATGCGCGGGCTTGGATCTCTTGCCAAGTTGCTTCCTGCATATGAGGGAAGGCGGCCGCAACGCCGCCGGCCAACACCACTACTTTGATGTTTAACGTGTTCAGCAAACCGGCCAGTGTAATGCCCAGCGCCCACCCGGCTTTTGTGAAATGTTCGATGGCGATGGGGTCACCTTGATCGGCACACTGCGCCAGAAGGCGGGGAAAATCGGCCGAAGCCAGCTGCTCAGCGCTCAGTCCGACGGGTCGTTTCAGGGTGCACAAACGGCGCAAACCCACCGCTGAGGTGAAGGTCTCCAAACACCCGGTCCCCCCACACCCGCACGGCGCACCGTTGGGATCCACCACACTGTGGCCAAATTCGCCGGCCATGCCCTCGGCCCCTATCCACACCCGGCCGTTGAGGATGATGGCCCCGCCAACACCGGTTCCCAGCGTCATTCCAATGACGTGGGTCTCGCCGCGTGCCACGCCCGCAATGTGTTCTCCTCGGATGACGCAATTGGCATCGTTGTCGATCACAACCGGCCGATCGACCAACTTGGCGACTTGTTCGCCGACGCGAAAGTCGTTCCAGACCGGAAAATTAGGGGCCGCCGTGATGCGTTGATCCCCTTGATGGACGATACCGGCGACCCCCAGTCCAACCCCATCGCTCGGGCCCAGGGAGCGCACCAGCTCAGCCACTCGTTTCACCATGCCTTCTTCGGTCCGATCGTTTTCGTGCAACCACAGGGTGGCCTCGTGCACGATTTCACCCTCGGGGGAAACCAGACCTCCCTTGATACGTGTCCCGCCAACGTCGATTCCGGTCAGCATTGTTCGAAAAACCTCGGTTCTGCGGCCAGTCCCGCGTTGGCAACGTCCAATTCTTCCGGCGTGTCGACCTCAAACCAACGGAAGCCCGAGACATCACACACCGCGGGTGGTTGGGAGGTGGTGGCCATCTTGGCCAGAATCATCTCCACCACGGCTTTGAGCGGTCCGATCTCTGCCAGAACTTCGTCTGCTACCGACAAATAGCGGGGAATGGCTTGGGCCGTGCATCGGGTCATGCCGATATAGCCCCGATCGAAGGCCGTGAGTTGTTTGCTTATGGCTCGAATGTGTCGTCCATCGTCCTGTAGGGCCACTTTCATGTCATCGTCGGTGAGCGCTCGGTCGTTGTCGACGCACGCCACGACGGGCTCGGTCGCGTCGAAGGTCATCATGAGCCGGTGAATGGCGTGTGGCATCAGGTGATCGACATTCACCACCAAGAACCCGTCGTGGAGGTAGTCTCGCGCGGTGAGTAGCGAGAGCAGGTTCTGATCGGTGTAGCGTGGGTTGTGCAGCAATGTCGCACCGGGGGCTGTAGCGCGTACGAGTGTCGCCAGCTTGTCGTAATCGCAGCCGCCCACGACCACGATGCGCTCTTGCTCAAACCCGGCATTTTGTAAGGTAGCGAGCTGGTGTTCCACGAGGGTGCGACCCTGTACCGGCGCCAAGGCTTTGGCCACATTGCCTGTCGCCTCTCGCAGTCGCATTCCTCGGCCGGCTGCCATCAGTACTGCTCGCATGGGGTCCTCCAGCTAGGCCAATGTGGGGATCAGTGCCGACAATTCGGAGAGCCGACTGACCGTGGGGGTACCCGGGTGGGCTTGTTCAAATGCCTCGGCACCAAAGGTTCCGGTTTTGCCGACAAAGCGAACGCCGTTCTCCCGAGCTCGTACACCGTCCATGAGCGAGTCGCCCACAAAGAGCAAGTCGTCCGTTTCGAGATGGAGCGCTTCCTTGAGATGGCGAAAGTGGTCGGTGCCTTTGAAAAAGTTCTCCCGGCATCCCAAGACCACATCGAAGGTCAATGACTCTCGCTGGACGAATTGGTCGATCAAGTGCTGAAAGTTGTTGCTGGATATGGCGACCGAGTAGCCCTGCGCCCGCAAGGCTTGGATCGAGTTCACCACATCGTGCTCAAACGATTCATTGAAAAACGCGTCCAGCTTGCGTTGCTCGAATTCTTGGGCGGCGGCTTCATTCTTCTCGTCGCCGGGAAAGAGGACCTCCAGCTGTTGAAAGAAGGGGATCCCGCTGGTCTCCAGGTAGCGCTGCCGTGCCCACGACAACTCCACTCCGTGTCGTGCGCTCATGACGTCGGCCGCGGTGTCGGCGAACGATTGCATGGTGTCGACCAGGGTGCCGTCGAAGTCGAACACGATCGCCTTGATTCGCTCTCGGCTTCCCGTCGCTTGTAGTTTTTCGTCTCGTACGTCCATGGGATCTCCTCAACGGGCGTTTTGTAGCAATGGTCGTGCCATCTTGCAAGTGTTTGATTTTGCAGGGGGAGCTTGGATTTGATGGAGTAGGTTTACTCCACGAAATCAGGCGTCGAGCAATCCTTGGCGGATGGCGAGCTCGGCGAGCAGGATCGAGCCACGGGCCGCACCCATGCGCGTGTTGTGCGAAACCAAGACGAATTTGAGGCCGTTGTTCAGGACGGGATCGGCGCGCAGTCGACCCACAGAGGTCACCATGCCTTCGCCTCGATTGCGGTCCAGGCGTGGCTGCGGTCGGAAGGGATCGTCGTGTACATGGATCAACTGTTTGGGCGCGCTGGGTAGACCCTGCAGATCGGAGCCCAGCGCCTCCATGGCGGCTCGGGCCTCGCCCACCGAAGCGGGCTCCTGGAGCGATGCCACTACGGTGATGGTGTGCGCATCGATGGTGGCGACGCGTGTGCATGTGCCGGTGATGGCCGTGTGGGCTGGTTGCACTTCGTTGCCCACCAGCTCTCCGAGGATCTTGCAGGTCTCGTATTGGACCTTCTCTTCTTCCTTGGGGATGAAGGGGATGAGGTTGTCGAGGACGTCCATGGCCAGCACGCCTGCGTTGCGTCCCGCCCCGCTGACCGCTTGCATGCTGGTCATGACCGCCAGATCCACGCCGAAAGCCGCGTGTAATGGTTTCAGGGCGATGGCCAAGCCGGTGGTTGTGCAGTTGGGGATGGGCAACACGAAGCCATTCCAGCCGCGGGTCTCTTTTTGTCGGGCCACCAAGGACAGGTGATCGCTGTTGACCCCGGGGATGATCAGGGGCACATCCGCTTCCCGTCGGAACGCGCTCGCGGTGCTAAAGACGGGTCTGTGGGCCGCAAAACGAGGTTCGATTTCTCGGGCCGCGTCGCTCTCCACCGCGGTGAAGATCAGGTCAAAATCTTCTGGATCCAGTGCGTTGGCGTCTTGAACAACCATGGTTTGAAACGAGGGGTCGGGCTCTTTCTCGCACCACCACGCCATGGCCCCATTGGGCTGTTTGAGCGCCTCGAGGTACGTTTTTCCTGCGCTGCGCGGGCTCGCGGCCAAGGCCGTCACCTCGAACCAGGGATGGTCGGCGAGACTCACCAAAAATTGCTGACCAGCGATGCCGGTCGCTCCAATGACTGCAACCTTCTTGCGTTCCATGACGTTTGCTAAATAGCATGCTCCCTGAAAGGCAGCAATTGCGGCGGTGCTTACATCGTGGTATGTGCCGATTAGCAGCGCATTACACTGTGGAGGGTTAACACGTGATCATCGACCTGCACGTACATACTGCATACAGCGACGACTTCGAAGTCGGGTTGGACGAGAGCATTGATA
>CAUZBV010000165.1:0-7444 GCA_963578115.1 Myxococcales bacterium | reverse complement strand
CAGGATGCCGTGAAACGATCCCGCGAGGTTTCATTCGGCCGTGCGGCGCCCTGGGCGTTTCCAATGGAAAGTTTGGCTGTCGTCGCATTCATCGGGTTGGCTTGGGTCGCCGCGTGGTATTGGCCCGTCGCGTGGACCCCAACGCAGGAAGCCGCCGGTGTGGAGGTGGTCGCGTTGACCGTTCCCCCGCCCGCTGCCGAGGCTCCCCCCAGGGTGTTGTTGGATCCCGAAGAGCTCGAAGCGCTGCAGCAGCGATTGGACGAAAATCAAGAGGAGCTCGCAACGCTCGCCGAGAATGATCCAGAGATGGAGCGCTTCATTGAGAAGATGAACCGAGTATTGGAGAAGATCGTAGAGGGCAAGCTGACCCACCGGGAGGTGGCGGAGCAAACCGCCGAGTTGGAGGAGCAGGCCGACGCACTGGTGGGTGAAGCGCAGGATCTTCAGAAACAAGAAGAGCTGGCGGAGAAGTTCGATCAGTTGGCCAAACACATCGAGAAAGAGGCGAAAAAACTCAAACAAGATGACCTGAAAGAGTTGGCGAAGCTCTTGGAGGAGCGGAAGTATGAGAAGGCGTCGCAACTCTTCGAAAAGCTGCTGGAGAAGTTCGCCAAACTGCCCCCCAAAGAGCAGAGGCGTCTCGCCAAAGCGTTCGAGAATCTGGCCAAGAAACTACAAAGTCGCTTCTCGAAGCAGTTGGAGAAGCTTCAGAAAAAGCAAAGTCGCTTGGCACGAAAGAATCCCCAAGACTCGTCACCCAACGCCAAGAACAAGCGTCGACTCAATCGCTTGCAAAAGAAGCTCGACAAATTGCAGCGCCGCTACGACCAATCGACCGGCGAAGCGCAAAAGGAACTCGACAAGCTCAGTCGCGCCATGAAGGACATGGCGCAACGTTTACGCCGCCAACCTCCCCAGAAGCGGAAAAAGGGTCAAGGTCAGTCGGAAAACCAACCCAAGGCTGCCGAGAAGAGCAATCGCATGGATCCGAAAACCTTGAAGGAGCTCACCGAAGCCCTTCGCCGTCTTGGCAAGAAACAGCGTCGGTCTCGCCTTGGAAAGATGGGCAAGATGCGAATGGCCGATCTCAAAGAGCTCCTCAAGCGACGCCGAGGCCAAGGTCAGAAAAAGGAACGGTCTCGACTGGCCCGTCTGCGGCGTGGTCGCCTGGAAAAACTGGGCCAAGGGCAACAAGGTGACGGTGCCGGAAAAGAGGGGGGCCTGCAGCGAAAAGGGCTCGAGTGGGTCCGTGTGAAGCGAGGCAAGGATCGTGGGCCCATCACGAAGAAACAAGCACAGATTGGCGAAGGCATTGGGCAAGGACACCATCCCCTCAATCATCGCCGTGGGACAGAGGTTCGGAACGCCAAGATGCGACCGGATTTTGTACCGGCTCAGCGACGAAAAGGGCGGTCCAAAGTGGAGGTTCTCTACGGTGCGGCTACCGAAGGCACGCAGGTCAAGGGCTATGGAGACGTGCACATCGACTTCTCCATGCGAGCGTCGAGACAGATGGCCCAAGAAGAGGTACCTCCCGGGTATCGACAGATCGTGGAAAAATATTTCCAGTTGATTCGAAAGTGAAAAGCGATTGGGACCATTGAATAGGCCCCCCAAGGAGAGCGCAGATGAGTGAGCAAACTGTTGAAGAGCGAATCGTTCGATTCAAGACTGATTATGGGTGCCTCCGAGACGAAATCAGCAAGGTCATTGTCGGGCAAGAAGACGTGATCGAAGGAGTCGCGGTGAGCCTGATCGCCGGAGGACATGTTCTATTGGAAGGCGTACCAGGGTTGGGAAAGACCCGGCTGGTTAAAGCGCTTAGCGAGGCGGTTCATTTGAGCTTCAGCCGCATCCAATTTACTCCGGATCTGATGCCTGCCGATGTGGTGGGTACGCAAATTGTGGTGGCCGATGAGTCCGGCAACAAACACTTTGATTTTCGACCGGGCCCCATCTTCGCCAACATCGTGTTGGCCGATGAAATCAATCGCGCAACACCAAAGACTCAGTCTGCTCTGCTGGAGGCCATGCAAGAAGCGTCCGTGACGGTCGGCACCAAAACGCATCATTTGGAATCCGTATTCATGGTATTGGCCACCCAAAACCCTCTGGAGATGGAGGGAACATACCCGCTTCCCGAGGCGCAGTTGGACCGATTTTTTCTGAAGATCAAAGTGGAATTTCCCGGCCACGATGTGTTGCACACGATCTTGGACCGCACCACCGGCAATGTGGAGCCCACCATTGAGCCCGTGATCACTGGTGAGCAAATCTTACAGATGCGGCACTTGGCGCTCGATGTTCCTGTTGCGCGTCATGTGCAGGACTACGCAGTGAGGGTGGTGGAGGCGACCCATCCAGAGCACGAGCACGCTCCGGACATTACCAAACGTTTCGTGCGCTATGGCGCGTCCCCACGTGGTGCGCAGGCGTTGATCTTGGCGGGAAAGGTCAAGGCGGTGATGGATGGGCGATTTAATGTAGCGATGGATGACATTCGTGCCGTCTTGAAACCCGCATTACGGCATCGTCTGATCCTTAATTTCGAGGGCGAGGCCGAAGGCATTGGTCAGGACAAAGTGTTGGATGGCATTTCCGACAGCGTGCGTGAGGTTCACAGCGAGTAATGGCGGACACTCCACGACAGCGCTTCGACGAGTCCTTTCTCAAGCGGTTGGAATACCTGCACATGGTGTCGCGCAAAGTGGTGACTGGCAGGCTTCGGGCGGAGCGTCGATCCAAGCGCATGGGGAGTGGTCTTGAGTTTGCGGATCATCGCGATTATGCCCCCGGCGATGACTTCCGATATTTGGATTGGACGGTGTATGCGCGCATGGAGAAGCTCTTGCTTCGATTGTTCGAGGAAGAAGAAGATCTGACGGTGTATCTGCTTGTCGACGCGAGCAGCTCCATGGACTTGAGGTTGGGAGAAACCAGCAAGTTCGATCATGCGGTGCGCATCGCAGCGGCGCTCGCTTACATTGCGTTGGCCAATCTGGATCGCGTCTGTATTGTGCCTTTTTCCGACCGCATTCTGGGGCGAATGGCCCCCACCCGAGGGAAGAATCAGATCTTCAAGGTGTTCCAATTCCTGGAGTCCATTGAGCCCGGGGGTGTGACGGACTTGAAGAGTTGTGCACGTCAATTTGTTCATCAGAACCGTCGGCGAGGCATGGCCGTGGTCCTGAGCGATTACTACGATCCGCAGGGGTACCAGGATGGGCTCAACTATCTGCGTTACAACCGGTACGAGCCCTTTGTCATCCACTTGTTTGACGATCAGGAGGTCAACCCTGCGCTGCGCGGCGATATGACTCTGGTGGATTGTGAGACCGGGACAACCCAAGACATCACGGTGACGTCGCGGATCCTGAAACAGTACCGCGCCTTGCATACAAACCTGTCGGAGGGGCTGAAACGACTTTGTCGAAAGACAGAAGTGAGCTACTTCCAGACGCCCGTACAAGTCCCCTATGACGAAGTCGTCCTCCGTATTTTCCGGGCGGGGGGATTCCTGAAGTGACCTTCTCTGGCATGAGCCTCGCGATGTGGGGGACGCTGCTGGGAAGTGTCGCAGCGGTCATCACATTGATGTACCTGTTGCGATTGCGACGACGACGTGTCGAGGTGCCTTTCGGTCCGCTCTGGCAGCAAGTTCTCACGGAGAAACGCTCCAACCGGTTGTTTCGAATGCTTCGTCGCATCGTCAGTTTACTCGTCCAAATACTGGTCGTTGCGCTCTTGCTGACGGCCATCGCGAAGCCGGAATGGACCGGGAATTGGGGTGTTTCCGAGGCGGAGCCTGCGCCCCAAAGGGACGTGCGTCACACGCTCTTGATCGTAGACACGTCTGCCTCGATGGCTGCGCAAGTTGGCCCAACCAATCGATTGAACCGTGCACTAAAGGAGGCGAAGCGTGTTCTCGACAACCTGCCCTCCGATGAGCGTGTCTTGTTGGCGACCATGGCGCGCGACACCGTGGCCCGGACGGAATGGACCGAAAATCGGACGATCATTCAGGACATGCTTGCCACGCTGTCTGTCCAGCACACGGGCACGGACGTCAACGCAATGGCCCGATTTGCTCGCTTCGCCACCCAAGCATTGACCAACGCTCGGGTGATCTTGATCACCGACCAAGCGTTTCCACCCTTGGCTGAGCCCACGGTGGATGCGTTGGATCTCCACGTGTTGTCGGTTGGATCGCCGGACAGCAGCGACAATCTAGCGATTCTTGATTTCAAGGTTCGATCGCACTTGGGAAACGCACTGCAATACGCTCTGTACTACAAGCTCAAGAACTACGCGTCGGTACCTGTCGACGTTGCGGTGTACTTGCTGGGCGACGATCAAGGAAAGGCGAGCACGCGCGCGGATTTTGAACGCAGCAGCCCACTCCTCCCCCCGATTCACCATCACCTGGGTCCAGGAGAGGAGCGCGTATTCGAACGAGAGGAAATCGATTTGGCCGGTAGTCGAGTGGCCCTGATGATTCGACCCAAGAGAGCAAGCGATTTCATCGACATATTACCCATCGACGATGTGGCGTTTGCGACAGTTCCCCAGCGCCGGGATGTGCGTGTTCAACTTGTGGGCCCAGGAAACCTGTTCCTGCATGCGGCGCTGGAAACGGCCAGTAATGTGACGGTATCTCCCGTATCGCTCGCCGATTACGTGACGACGAAAGGCTACGATCTCACGGTTTTTGATCGTGTGGTCCCGCCAAGCAAAGCGTCGGGAAATGTGTTGTACGTCAATGGCAAGGGTGAAAAAGCACCCTTCAAGGTGTTGGGGAGCGTCAAAGGTGGGCCGCTGCGTGTACCCGGCAGCGTACGGAACCATTCGCTGATGCGCTTTGTAAAGTTTGTGGATCTGGTGGCCTCGCCCCTTCAGCGTCTACGGCGTCGCAAGGGTGACCGCATCATGGCACGGGATCGAAAAGGCAATCCTGCAATCTTGGCGCATACGGATGAGCAGAGTCGGTGGATCGCCATTGGTTTTGATCCGGTGGCGACGGAGTGGGTGGGTCATTACAGTTTTTCGATATTCTTCATGAACGCCATCAACTGGTTCTTCTCTGAAGACGTGCGCATGCAGCCTCCACAGAGTCTGGCGCGCGAGTGGCAGATCCGGTTGCCGTGGAGTGGGGTGGATTCGGTCGGGATTACGACACCCAAAGGGACGAAGCTCGAAGCCTTGGTCGATCGAGGAGGCACCTTGGCATACACCGGGTTGGAGGTTGGCCTGTATCGCGTTCAGCCGCCGGAAGACAAACAAGAGCCCTTCGTGATTGCGGCGTCGTTGTCCAGCGTGGAAGAGTCGCAGCTCGACGCCAGAGGGCAGTATCCCGCGTGGGAAGTCGAACCGATCGCGGTGACAAAGGACAAGGCGCGGAGTCTGATGGACGCTTCGTTGTGGCAACAAATGGTCCTCTTGGCCATGCTCATCTTGTTGGTCGAATGGTTTACGTACCATCGCCGTTGGACGGCATAGGTGATCCAATGATGCGTTGGCTTCGACAACACCAATTGAGCGTAGGCTACGTTGTGACGGCGGCCGGTTTGGCGGTGACCGCGGTGGCGGCCGCTTGGGCAACGCCACAGTTTTCGTCTTGGTTGGCGGAGAACCAACTTCAATTGGAAGATCCCCAGTACTTGTGGCTCACTGCTCTGATTCCGATCCTGTGGTTTGTGCGATTACACTCCCTAACGGACATTCCTCGGGGGCAGCAAATCGTCTCGACCGTGTTGCGCTCGGTCATGATTGCGGTCTTGGCGCTTGCTCTCACGGGCATCTCGGAAGTCACCCACGAACCTCGGCGGGCCGCAGTGGTGATGGTCGTGGACGTCAGCAATAGCGTGTCCGACGAGACCCTGGCCGAAGCTCGCAACACGCTGCAGTCCATGTGGGATGCGCGGGGACAAAACTCGCTCCAGCTCGTGACCTTTGCTGGCGAACCCACCGTCGTTCCTCTACAGGTGGACGAGTCCGGCCAATTATCCCCGATTGAGCGGCACCCAACCGGTGGTTTGACCACCAACTTGCAGAAGGCGCTTCAGCTTGCGCAGAGTCTGTACCCTTCGGGCGCTCAAAAGCGTGTGTTTGTGGTGACCGATGGCAACGAAACCCAGGGCAATGGCCTCAGCGAACTGGCCAGTCTTCGTCGAATGGGCGTGTCCGTCCATGTGAAGAAGTGGTCCGAACAGCCTCTGCGTCATGAGTTAATGGTTCGTCAACTCGATGTGCCCGAGGACATTGAGGTGAATGTCCCCTTTGATGTGTCTGTGGACATGTTGGCCAATTATGAGGGCAAGGCGCGCTGTACTCTGAAGATCGACAAGTTGGTGGCGGATGTACAGACGGTCACGATGACCGGAAAACCTCAGATGGTTGATTTTGAGCCGGTGCGTGTTCGTGAGGGGGGTGAACGTGCTTTTCGAGTCGATTGCGCGCCCGATCCGGGTGCGGACGCGACGGATGTGGATCCATCCTCCGGCGACCAGGTGGCGACCAACAACACCATCCTGGTGACTCGTGACGTACCCGAGAAACAGCGCCTGCTCTATGTTGAGGGGGAGCGGATGTACTCCACAACGTTCCGGAATGCGTTGCGCGATGACTTTCAAGTGGATGTTCGAGGAGCGGGCGGTGTCCCCAGGACGCTCCAAGGGATGAAGCGTTATAAGGCCATCGTGATCAGCGACGTGCCTCGCCAAACAGCGTTTTACCGAGACAACATTAGCTACTCACAAATGCGTTTGCTCCACGCCTACACGAAAGCCGGCGGACTCCTGGTGTTTACGGGCGGACAAAACAGTTTGGGACCCGGCGGGTACTCGGACACCTATCTTGAGCGTGCGGTCTTACCGGTTCGATTGGATGCTCGTCACGAGATTCATACGCCGCGTTTGGCGTTGGTTTTGGTCATCGATCGGTCGGGCTCGATGAGTGGACGAAAGATAGAGCTGGCGAAGAAGGCGGCCCGCGAAACAGTGAAAGTGTTGGGCCGTGACGATCGTGTGGGCATCATTGCGTTTGATAGCCAACCCATTCGCATCATCCGATTGACCCGTGCCAGTAGTACACGACGCTTTGATCATCAGTTGAAGCGACTGAAGGCAGGCGGTGGTACAGCGATCTACCCCGCATTGGATGGCGCATTTCAGATGCTCGAGGGGATCGACGCCCAGATTAAGCACGTGATCTTGCTGACGGACGGACAATCGAACCGCACGGGCATCTTGCATTTGGCTGAGATGATGGCGCGCAAGAAGATCACGATCTCTACCATCGCCATTGGTGCCGGTTCGGATCGCAATTTGTTGGCCAACATTGCCGACGTGGGTCGCGGTCGGACCTACTACACCGAGAGCGCTGAGTCCATTCCAAAGCTCTTCGTCGACGAGACGAGAAAAGTCACACGAGATTCGTTGGTCAGCGA
>CAUZBV010000164.1:0-7458 GCA_963578115.1 Myxococcales bacterium | reverse complement strand
TTGCAGTCGGTTGAGTTGGTGCAATCCGCGTCGGACGCAGGTGCACAGTCTTCTTTTACCAGCGTACACATCCCCGAATCGGAGCAGCGACCGTCGAAGCAGGGTTTGTTGGCGTCGTCGACGCAGGCATCCTGATAATGGGATGGGAACGTGAGTCCGGCTGTGTCGCTCGGACTGGCACTACAAAACTGACCCGGTTCGCAGTCTGCGTTCACCGCACAAGACACTTTCCCGGGAGGATCGTCCCCGCCGTTGCTGTCACCACCGCAACCCACCAAGGCGAATACCGCCACGATGTACCACAGTGCCGTTTTTCTTATCGTTTGCTTCATCTGTCACTCCGTTCGTCCAGAATGCCGCGATAGGGAAGGCTACCGCGTCCCGCCCCTTGGATTCAAGTCTTGACCACCTTCTACGTTCCAAAGGAGTGCACTCAGAGCCTGTTAACTTAAAAAAACACATCCGTCCGGAATGCTTTGTGGTACAATTTAAAGGTGGCAGGGGTTTGAGGTTGCTTGAGATGAAGTGGTTGTTCGTTGTCGCATTACACTTGTGTTCCCTGTCTGCCTGTTCGTCCAATCAGGGTGGCACCCTCCCCTTCCCTTCGAATGGCACCAATAATGGAAACGGAACCGATGATGGCATATTCGCGGTGCCGGATGTAGGTTCGGCATCCGACACGGCCGGTGCGGCTCAGGATGCGGTCGACTCGGCCTCCCCGCCCTTTATCGACATCTTGAAACCCGACAACGAGGGCATCACTGGCATCGACGACGAGCCCGATGAGAACTGTGGGTACGGTTCCGTATTTGGCGTGGTCTGCAAAAAAACCGCACAAATGTATGTGAACGGCGCGGACGTCTGGATCGACACCACCGATTGCGACGGCAATGCGGTCCACATCAGCGCGCTCAGCAACAACGGCGGGTATTACACGCTGGAGAACGTGCCGAACGGTGCCCAAGTCGTTCACGTGAAAAAAGACGGTTTTGAATACACCCGCAATATCGTGATCAAAACAGACAAATTGACGGATATCACCGGAGTCGGGCACAAGGAGTGTTTCAAAGCCGTAAGCAGCTGTGAATTGGGCAACATCACGGGCTACGTCTGCGCCCCGGGCAAAACGCTCTATATTGGTGGTGCGGATGTGTCCGTAGAAACGGTCGACTGCAATGGTCAGCTCGTCACTATCAGCGCCCTGAGTGGAGCCGACGGGGTCTACAAGCTCTCGGATGTCCCCAGCGGACCGGTCGTTGTCAATGTGTCGAAAGGAAGCTTTCAGACCGAGTACATTGTGACAGTACCGCCCAATGGGACCGTACACGCCCCCGATGTGGTGAACGACCTGTGTTTCCCAAGCGGCGAGACCAAGATCGCCGTCGTCACGGGAGATTGGGATCACATTGAATCCATTCTCGACAGTCTGGGATTAACCTATGACCTCTTCGACGGCGACATGGTCACTGCCATTGCCATCGGATTTCTGGCGAACCTTCAACAGATGAATCAATACGACATCATCTTCTTTGATTGTGGTGCGGATCACGGTTCCATTTTGGCCTCCGACCCGATGATTGTGAGCAACATTCAACAATTTGTTGCGGCTGGAGGCAGTGTCTACGCATCCGATTGGGCCTATGTGTACGTGGAACAAGCATGGCCGAACGCGATCAACTTTGTAGGCGATCCATCTCCCACGGCCTACCCCAAAGTGGGAAATCAGGGGATCATTCAAGGCACCATTGTCGATCAGAACCTGGCCACAAACCTCGGAAAGACCGCCGTGCAAATCAACTATGACTTGTCCGCGTGGGTCGTGGTGCAGAGCGTACCCGTGACCACCACATCTCACATCGTGGGCAACGTGCCTGGTTTCGGCAATGGCCTTCCGCTGATGATGACCCACAAACAAGGAGCCGGCACGGTCTTGTACACAACCTTCCACAATGAACAACAGGTCACGAATGACATGACCACCATCTTGAACTTCTTGGTTTTCGAACTCTAAGGCCCCCCCCCGCTTCTGTTCATCGGTGTAGTCACAAGCGTCAATCGGTGGTAGTACGTCACCGCCCATTGTGGGTGGCCTAACGAGGAAATCGATTGCCCTTGGTACAACATCCTTTCAGCATTCTTGCTGTACTCCTCATCACCCTGGCGGCGTTGTTTGCCGCAGACCGCCATCCAATCCTGCGCAAGGTCTACAAAGTCGTGCCATTGCTGGTCTTCGCGTATTTTGTACCCACCATCCTCTCCAACATCGGCGTCATTCCCCTCTCTTCGCCCTTGTACACGGTCGTCAAGAAGTGGTTGCTGCCCGCCAGCTTGATTCTGCTTACACTCTCGGTCGACGTGAGGGCCATCTTTGGGCTGGGCAAAAAAGCGTTGATCCTCTTCGGCACAGCCACGCTCACCATTGTCATCGGTGGGCCTATCTCCTACATCGTGCTGGGCGGTTTGATTCCGGAAGAGCTGGGAGACCAGGCTTGGAAAGGACTCGCCGCCTTGAGTGGTTCGTGGATTGGCGGAGGCGCCAACTTCGTGGCCATTGGGGAAAGTGTGGGGGTCGACGACTCCACCTACAGCATGATCGTGGTCGTTGACGTGGCGGTTGCCAGTGTGTGGATGGCCGTCCTGCTCTATTTTGCAGGACGAAGCAAGCAGATGGACCACGCCATGGGCGCCGACCGAACCACCGTGGACAACGTTCGAAACAAAGTGGCGGACTTTCAGGCGCGCGTCGCGCGACCGACGACCTTGGCTGCCCTCTTGGGCATGCTGGCCATCGCATTCGGTGGGACCGCCATCGCCACGTTTTTCTCCAACATCTTGCCGTCTGTGGGCAACATCATTGGTCCCTTTACCTGGATTGTCCTCATCGTGACCACCATCGGACTCGCCCTGTCGTTCTCTCCCCTGCGCAACTTGGAAGGGGCCGGGGCGAGCCAAGTGGGTTCGGTATTTCTCTACCTGCTGGTGGCGACCATTGGGGCCAAAGCCGAATTTTCCAAGGTGCTTCAATTTCCAGGTCTCGTGGCCGTTGGGGTCTTGTGGATGGTGATCCACGTGGTGGTCATGCTTGGTATTCGCAAGATCTTGAAGGCACCCGTCTTCTTCCTCGCTGTCGGATCGCAAGCCAATATTGGCGGCGCCGCTTCTGCACCGATCGTCGCCGGCGCGTTTCATCCTGCGCTCGCCCCCGTGGGGGTATTACTCGCGGTGGGTGGGTACGTACTGGGCACCTACGCGGGGCTACTGTGTGCGTTTTTACTGGAAAAAGTTCATTACCTGATTCATTAGGGAGGCGCATCGTGTTTCACCGAACGCCCCGTCTTGTTGTCCTTCTTGTTCTCAGTAGTGTCATCGCCATCCCTCACCCAGCGTGGGCTGGGAAGACGGCGTTTACCTACCTCGATGTGGCCCGGACGAAAACGGTCTATTCGGTCGCTGTAGCGCCCAACGGGAAACACATCGCCTATCGACTGGCTGTCCCTCGGATCCCCTTCAAGGACAAAGACGGCTCGGCCTGGACCGAGCTGCACGTGGTGGATACAAAAGGAACCTCACGCCCCTTCGTGACCGGCAAAGTGCACATTCGCAATATTGTCTGGACGCCCGACAGCCGCATGATTGTCTACCTGTCCAAGCGCTCCGGCGACGAGCACGCCAGCATCTATGGCATCCCAATCGACGGCGGTGAGTCGAAAACCCTGCACTCGCACAGCACCGCCATCTCGGGATTTGACCTCAGCCCGGACGGCACAAAGATCGCTTTCCTGGCCAAAAAGAAAGAAGCTTCTCGTCAAACCCGGGCCAAGAAGAAGGGGTTCTCTCAAGAGCTCTACGAGGAAAACCGACCGTGTACACGCGTGTGGATCGCGGCGTTACACGACCCGGACAAGGGGGCAAAGCAAGTGGTGCTCAAGGGATCGGCCTCCGCCATTCAGTGGAGCCCCGACAGCAAGCGATTGGCCGTCATGGCCGCCCCTTCTCCAGGAGTCGATGACCAGTACATGAAAAGCCGAGCACACATCGTGCGTGTGGACACAAGGCAAGTGGAGCGCGTCCTGGAAACAGAGGGCAAGCTCGACCGATTCCGATGGAGCCCTGACGGACGCCACCTCGCGTTGATCGCTGGCCAAGACCGTCATGATCCCCGTGCTGGTCGCGTCGTGGTGGCCAATGTCAGAACCGGTGCGTTGCACGAAATCCTGGAAGACCGGCAGTGGCATGCGAGCCAAGCGGTCTGGACCGGTCGAGCGAGCTTGCTAATCATGGCTCAAGAAGGCGTACACAGCACGGTTGTGCGGGTCAACGCTGATGGTTCCAACGCCAAAACACTCATCCCGGCGAAGAACACGGCGTTCTCGCAAATGAGCGTGTCCAAAGACGGTCGAACCCTGGCGTTCAGTGGCTCGAGGCCCACCCACGCATCCGAAGTCTTTGTCTACCAACAACGCAACAAGACCCTCAAACGCTTGACGAACCACAATGTTTGGCTCAAAGACCGGCAAGTGGGAACGCAAGAGGTGATCACCTGGACCGCCCGAGACGGCGTGGAACTTCAGGGCATCCTCATTCGACCGGTGAACGAACAAAGAGGACAACGCTATCCCCTCATCTTGCAGGTGCACGGCGGACCGGAAAACCATTTCCGAAACGGGTGGGTGACGGGGTATTCGCGTGCCGGCCAATTGGCCGCCAACCGGGGATTTGCCGTATTTTATCCCAACTATCGAGGAAGCACCGGACGCGGGCTGGCGTTTTCCAAACTCAGCCAGGGCGACCCGGCCGGAAAGGAGTTTGATGACCTCGTCGATGCCGTCGATCACCTGGTCGCCAACGGTCTGGTCGACACGAAACGTGTGGGTATTACCGGCGGATCATACGGAGGCTATGCCACCGCTTGGGGATCGACCTATTATTCGGAACGCTTTGCAGCGGGTGTGATGTTCGTGGGGCTGAGTGATTTGATCTCCAAGTTTGGAACCACCGACATTCCCGAGGAGATGTACCTGGTACATGCTCGTTTCCGCCTCTGGGACGATTGGCAGAAGGCCTTGGAGCGCAGCCCGATTTATCACGTACAAAAAGGAAAAACGCCGCTCTTGATTCTGCACGGAAAAGCCGACACACGTGTGCATCCTGGACAATCCATGGAGCTGTATCGGCACCTGAAGACGTTGGGCAAAGTCCCGGTGCGCTTGGTGCTCTATCCTGGGGAAGGACACGGCAACCGGCGTGCCGCCTCTCGGCTGGACTTCAACATGCGCATGATTCGATGGATGGAACGATACTTGAAAAGGGATTTGTCCAAGCCGACGCCGGGGGTACCGGTGGAGGCGCTCGACTACCAGCGCGCCTTGGAGCCCGACTCTACGCCAGCACGAAAATCGCGCTGAACCTTAGACCAAAGGCAACACAAGTGCCGCGCCAACCCATGCGCCCAGCGCACTGCCAAACGTAGACAACACCGCCACAAGCAACACGCGGGTAAATTGATTCTTGTACAATCCACGAATGGACTGGACATCGTCGTTGATCCTTTCCGCATCGGCCACCGTGGGCTTGCGTAACCACGCCTCGGTCAGTCCCACCACCACGCCAGACGGCAACAAGGGGTTTAGTGACGTAATGGGAGAACAGAGAAATGCCACAAAAATGGAGAGTGGCCGCGCCAACGCCGCGGCCGTTAGCACGGCGGCGATTATGGAGTTGGGCAAAATCCAGGCATAGAGCATTTTTTCAAAGGTGCTCCCCCCATGTTCGACATAGCCATACGTAAACGCGCTCAGGATCACCAGAGGAACGATCCACTTGAGCAGCCGAGTCCATCCCGAAGGCGGTGTAATGACATCGAGTTCGTCTCGATCCACAGCCTGGCCAAAATGACGTACCATTCCTTCAACATGGGCGGCACCCACCACAGCGACGACTATGTTCCCCGGCGTGTCCTCAATGCTCGACATGAGGTATCGGTCGCGTTCGTTGATGAGCGGCTCCGTAACGCCGGGCATCGCGGCGGCGAACTCTTTCATCATTTCATTGAGCTGCACTTGCTCTTTTAGTTGTTCGATGTCTTCGGCGTCCACCTTCTCCGTGCCAAACACACCACCAAGAATCGCCGACAAGAGCTTGAGTCTTTGCCAAAAGGACAGATTGGCCCACGTGCGCTTTAGGGTGACGTTGATATCCCGATCGGCCAGGGTCAAGTGTGCGCCTATTTCGCGGGCCTTTTCGACAGCGGCCAGCATCTCGGCGCCGGGCTTAACGCCCAAGTCGGCACCGATGCGTCGCTGGTACGCACCGATGGCCAAGTTCGCGAGAAGGAAGAGCATTTTGCCTTCGCGTATCACCTTGAAGATGTCGAGTTTTTTCCAACGGTCTTCGTCGGTCAACGCATTAAAACGGGCCTCACAAAGCTCAACGCACACCGCGTCTGGCTGCACCTCATCGATGACATTGTTGACATCCGTCACGCTCTGCTCGGACACATGGGCAGTACCCACGATGTAGTACCGTTTGTCTCCGCGCTCCAAGACTCTGACCGATTCAGAAAGTGCCACAAGTTCTCCGTGGGTTTGGACCGGACTCATACCGGTTTTTTGCGTCTACGGCTAGCAAAGAAGGCATCCAGAGTCGTTTTTACAGGATTCGCCCGGCTGCTCTACTGACAAACCACTTCGGCAGGCTGGACGTCGGCAAAGGCATCGTAATTGCCCGCCGTGGGTTCCATGCATCCGGCCATATGGATGGCGTTCAGGCTCCAGGAAATGGGCGTGCTGAAGGTCAGCTCACTCACGGCCCCGACGCTCACGTCGTAGATCTGGAAAGCGACGGGCTGTCCCTTCAGTCCGTTGATGGCGGGTACGGTCACCTCGTTGCCCTCAACAAAGCCCACCCCGGCGCACACGCCGTCGATGAATGCAGCCACGGCGTCTCCTGTCTCCAGCGGTACACCATTCACACCAAGGTCCCGGGCCATCAAGAACGCTTGGTCCTTGCTGCCGCCCCAAGCCGGAGTGTTCCACTCTTCGGGCACTGCGAACGCACAGCCACCGTCATCCACAACAGCTTGCGCGTCGAAATTGGTGGCCGCCCAGTGGGTGCAACCGGTCACGTATCCGTCGTTTCCGTCACAGCTCGAGCATGCAAACTGAAATGGATCAATCGGCGCGCTGATCACTATCTCATACCCTTTGTTGGGGCGGAGCTTCGTCAAGCTACCGATCCACTTACCCTCTTTCGGAAATGCGGCAATCCCTTGTCCAATCACACCTTCAATCAGCGGAAAATTGGCCGCACCAATGGCAACGTCCGTGTCGGTCACAGGTCCCGCAAAAGACACGATGTTCACCCCGGTATGCAAGCGATATCGAATGTCTGGATCGGTGACCGATCCCGTGAGGTGCAGGGCAAAGGGAGACTGTCCGGGCGGCAGGTTAAGATAAATCC
>CAUZBV010000163.1:0-7515 GCA_963578115.1 Myxococcales bacterium | reverse complement strand
ACTGGGCGAAGAAAGCGTCATCGCGAGCGACATAATCGACGCATTGCCGACTCTTCTTGATGACGATGACGATGACGATGACTAGCATTGAAGCCGCCGTCGACTGCTATCGACGTGGTGGTGTCTTGCTCTATCCGACAAGCACCCTATGGGGATTGGGAGGCGACGGGCGCCAAACGCGAGTACTGGACCGCATTCAACAGCTGAAGGGCCGCCAGGAGCACCAGCCTCTTCTCGTATTGGTCCCATCCATCGAATCGGTGCGACAACTCGCTGCACACATCCCGGAGCCGGCACGCCTGTTGATGGCACATTCTTGGCCAGGTGAGCTCACGTTGTTGCTTCCGGCACGACAGGACCTTCCCTCTCCATTGGTGGGTAAAGAGGGGCTTGTTGGCGTCCGCTTGGCCACACATCCAACCGCATGCGCCCTCGTTCAAGAGACTCAGGGCTGGCTCGTCTCAACCAGCGCAAACCGCAGCGGTGAGACCGCCCCTTTGGTCTTGAGCGATGTTCCTGAGAGCATCCGGCAGCAGGTAGATTGCGTGCTCGAAGCCTTGCCCAATCCATCGGGCAAACCCAGCACCATTGTGGCGGTCACGACAAACACCGATGTACGACTGGTCCGTGCCGGAAGTGTCGATCCAAGGACGCTGGAAGCCATTGTTGGGCAACCCATTTCGTCCCGTTGAGACACCAAAAAGTGGCCGGCGGATCGAGGAAGCTTTCCGACACTTTCCTTGCGAGACCGCAGTGCCACGTTTATACTGAAATCAACAAGGGATCCCGCAATGCTTGAAGCATACATCATACGGAAGATTCGCGAGGAAGAGGAAGAACGTCGACGACGGCGGGAAATACGTCCGTATGTCGAAAAGTCCTACTATCCGCCACCCGTCGAGCCGCCCATACCGGAAATCGCTGAAAATGAGGACGAAGACGAGGATGAAAGCAATGGTGCCATTGAGATCGATCTCTAGACCAACCCAAGCCGCCTCCGACTAGAGCAACCCCTGACAGAATCCACCGTCCACCGGTAGAGCAACGCCATTGATGTAACCCGCGCGCTGACTGGCCAAGAAGCCCACGGCTGCAGCGAATTCTTCCGGCTCCCCAAGCCGTCCGGCAGGGACGGCAGCCGCAAAGGAAGCCAACACATTGTCGGCTGTGTCGTTTTCATGGAAAGCCCGTGCCTCAGCCAACTCTTGGAGTCGCTGAGTACGCGTATAGCCCGGGAGGACCGCATTCACCGTCACCCCCGAAGACCCAACTTCCAGAGCCAGCGTCTTCAAGACCCCATGCAAACCCGCCCGAACACTATTGGACACACCAAGGTTTCTCAAGGGCTGACGAACCGCCACGGATGTCACGGCGATGACACGGCCCCATCCCTCTTCGATCATGGTCGGTATGGTGGCCCGAAACAAATGCAGAGCCCCTTTCATGTGGAGTTGGATGCCTTCATCTAGCGCGGTCTCAGGCACGTCCAAAATCGGACCGGCTGGCGGTCCCCCTGCATTCCACACCACGATATTGGGCATCTTCCCAAGCGACTGGGCAACAAACGAAACCAACGCATCCAAAGCCGTAGGGTCGCCCACATCGGTTACACAACCAACAACACGACCGGTCCCCACTTCCTGAATCGCCTCTACCGCCTGATTGAGAGTCGACTCCGTGCGTCCACAGATGCCCACATCACATCCTTCTCGGGCCAATTCCATGGCCACGGCTCGACCCAGTCCTCGACTGGCCGCACACACGAGAGCGGTTTTGCCAGAAAGTCCGAGATCCATCGGCCTCTACAGTTCAGTTCGCTTGTTGACGACCCGCCCGATCAAGCCATAGTCGACTGCTGCCGCAGCGTCCATCCAGTAATCGCGTTGCGTGTCTCTTTCAACGGTCTCAAAGGGTTTGCCGCACGCCTCTGCAAGCACCTCATTGATCGTTCGACGGGTCTTTACGATCTCGTTGGCGGTTATCTCCAAATCGGATGCGGCACCAAAGACCTGCATGGGAATCAATGGTTGATGAATCAGGAAGCGGGCGTTGGGCAAGGAAATACGATTCTCTTTGTCTGTGGCGCACAAGATGATGGTCGCAATGGAAGCCGTAAGGCCTGCGCAAATACACCGTACTTGCGGGCGAACGAAACGAATCATATCAAAAATGGCAAAGCCGCTGGTTACCGATCCTCCACCCGAGTTGATCATCAAGTCGATGGGCTTTTCCGGGTTGTCAGTGGTCAACAACAGTAAGCTAGTCACCACTTGGTCCGCCAAGCGATCGTTTACCGATCCGCTGAGAATGATCGTTCGCGTCTGCAACAAACGCTCATTAAACCAGCGGTCGTTCTCCAGTTGCTCTTCCAGATCCGCGACAATGGGTGAAATGTTGTTCGCCTTGCTCGACATACGCTCCTCCGATGAGCCTTTTACACGGTAGACGGGCCAACCACTGCGAGGAATCTAGCACCCGCGTGCACTGGCGTAAAGGTGCACATGGACCGAGACCATGTCATCCACCTTAAACACCAGGAATCGAGGGGGCTTGAGCCCCCATTCGGGCAAGCACAACTGAAATTCCGCCTGGACTTCAAGATTCGTCTCGTTGCGTTTTCCGGTTGCCGTCACAGAGACTCGTTTGCGTTGATCTCGAAAGCCCAATGTTCCATGAAGGTTTGCTGCCCAGGGCTCCCGGGAGACCACAGAGACCGACTCGACCTCGAACGTAGCCCGTGGCCATTTCTTCACGTCCAAGTGACGCCGGATATTCCAATCCCTCACGCGACCACCGGAGGACAGTTGATCTAAATCAACCGTCACCGTGCCTCCCGTCGTGCTCTCGGGCTGTGTCCAGTTGACGCTTAGATCGCCGACTACGCCTCCGAACATTGTCGTAATTGGATGCAATGGAACCGGCACAACAACCCGCACACACGATTGAATCGGGTCAATGCTGTAGTGAATCAGACTCAGTGCCCGGCCTGGTACTTGCGGACGGTCGCCAACACTTCGTCCTCAGTCAGGGTTCGATTGGTGGACTTCGCACGCTGTAAAATGGTCTCAACCAGCCCCGCATCTTGCTCCATGTGACGCTTTTTCAACCAGTACATCACGTTGCTGGTGCCCGACATGTGGCCAATCTCAATCTCTTGGCATTTGCCGAACATAGCCGCTGGCACACCGGAATAGATCCGATCCGCTAGCCACTCGTCTCCTTTCGACTCGGCTTTAATGATGGCCGCCGCGTGTACCCCCGTCGCGGTCCGGAAAGCGTCCGAACCCGCCAGAGGATAGTTCTGCGCAATGGGCCACCGAATGGCCTCACTAGCGGCCTGGCAATACACCAACAATTGGGTGAGATCGTTGTCGATCTCGCCCAACAATTTCAGGTTGAGCAGCAGCTGGTCCATGGCGGTGTTTCCAACCCGCTCACCAATACCCAAGGCCGTACCGTGAATGCGGTCGGCTCCGGCTTCCAATGCGCGAATCGCGTTTGTGAGCGCGAGGCCTCGGTCGTTGTGTCCATGCCAGTCCAATCCCACCTGACCGGTCATTCCCATTCCATCAATGACGGACTGTGCAAAGTCGATCAACGAGCGCACCCCATCGGGAGTCGCATGGCCCACAGTGTCACACAAACACAACCGATGAGCCCCCTTGTCGATGGCGTTCTTGAAGAGGGCTTCCAAAGTCTCGGGACGACTTCGCACGGTATCTTCGGTCACAAAAGTGACGGGTAGATCGTTCTGTGTAGCAAACGTAACAGCGTCGCCGCTCATTTGAAGCAAGCGTTGCTCATCCCAACTCTCAGCGTATTGTCGAATGGGACTCGAACCCAAGAACGCCATGACTTCCAGTTTGATGCCCACCTTTTGGCTGATCTCCACAATGGGGCGAATGTCATTGATGTGCGTGCGCGCCGCACAGGACGGCAACAGCGACATGTGGGTGTTCACGATCTCCTGTGCCAGTCGTGTAACGTCTTCCACCGCCCGCGGTCCAGCCCCAGGGAGACCAATGTCTGCGCAATCGATGCCCAACTCGTCCATCAGGTGAATGAGTTGAATCTTCTCTTCGATCGCCGGGTCCACCGCTGAAGGGGATTGGATACCATCCCGTAACGTCTCGTCATACAGTTTGACCCTGCCAGTTTTGGACAAGGGTCGCATGGTATTGACTAGATTCCAGTCGTAGATCGACTCTTCCGAAGTCATCGTGGTCATGAAACACCCTCACTGTTCGGGATCCTGCAGCCGGTGCATTATGCCAGCGAAGATTGCAAAGTCAACGCATGGTCGCTATCGTGGCCTCCATGAATGGCGTTTCATCATGGATTGCCCGCGGATTCGGAGTGTGTGCTTTGGCGGCGCTGTTCCTTGTACCCCTCGAAGTCATCGCCAAGGATCAAAACCGTCCATTTTATGAAAACTTGCCATCCCCTCCCGCCGATCCGTTCTTTGTTGAGGGCTCCGCAGGGCTGCTTCTCCCCATGACTTCACTGGACAATCCGGGGGATCGACTCCTCAATATCAAGACCGACTGGTCGGTGCGTTTACCCATCAACGTCGCCGCTGGCGCGAGAGTGTGGGATCCCCTCAATCTGGACGTGGGTCTGCGCATGGGCATCAGCTTTCAGTCCTTCTACAATCAAAACAGCAAATCTCATTCGTATGATACGTCGATTCGAATGATTGAAGTGGTCCCATTTGGACGGGCAACACTCTTTCCCTTCAACACCGAAACATGGGGGCTAGCCGCCGAACTTGGCATGGGCTTCTTGATTCCCTATGGCGGCGGCGAAGGCTCCACAGATTTCCCCAAATCTGCGCAGTTGGCCATCCGTATCCGCACCGGCCTCGGGACCACATGGCGATTCGACGCAAAGCATGCTGTCCTGTTTCATCTGCACACACTTTTTGATATGGCTGCCACTGCAGAATGGCAAGACAAAGTAGGCCACCAGGTCAGCCTTGAATTGAGTGGTGGTTATCAACTCCGTTTTTGAATCCAAGAGGCGAGAAAATCCAGCAATGAATCAATCCATCCCGATAGGTCCTCCCCTCTCATTAGACGATATTGGGAGCGTGGCCAATGAACGCCAAGCCGTCGCAGTTCCAGAAGATGTCCAAGAGCGCATTAACGCCGCGAGAAAACGAGTCGAAGAACATCTCGGCCCCGACAAGCCGCTGGTCTATGGCATCAACACGGGTTTTGGAGCG
This sequence comes from Myxococcales bacterium, assembly GCA_963578115.1. Classification (GTDB taxonomy): domain Bacteria; phylum Myxococcota_A; class UBA9042; genus CAUZBV01. The sequence continues at coordinate 2,291 of CAUZBV010000163.1, read as the reverse complement.
CTTGCGGAGGTTCGAATCGACGCCGCTCAGATCCAACAATTACAACTGAACTTGGTGCGTAGTCACTCGTGCGGCGTCGGTGAACCGCTGGACAATCCAACGGTTCGCGCCGTCATGTTGCTCCGTGCTCAAACACTGGCACAAGGCTATTCCGGTTGCCGCCCACAAGTTGTCGACCAAATCGCACAATGCCTCAACGCCCAAATCCACCCCATCATTCCAAGAAAAGGCTCCGTAGGGGCCAGCGGTGATCTAGCGCCCTTGGCACACTTGGCTTGTGCGCTCATTGGAGAAGGCATGGCCCGCGTAGGTGATGGTCAACCCATCCCGGCCGCCGACGCATTGGCCCAAGCAGGCATTGAACCCCTCACGCTCTATGCGAAAGAAGGCTTGTCGTTGATCAATGGCACCCAAGTCATGACGGCCATTGGTTCATTGATTCAGTTGCGCGCCGAACGATTGGTCCGGCTGTGTGACCTGATCGGAGCCATGACAGTGGACGCCTTGACCGACACACGCCAGGCCTTTGAGCCCCGAGTACAGGCCCTTCGCCCACACCCGGGTCAAGCCACAGCGGCGGCCAATCTGTATGCGCTGCTGGCAGAGAGCCCACTCATGGACAGCCATCACGATTGCGGTCGCGTACAAGATGCATACAGCCTCCGATGCATGCCACAGGTCCATGGGGCTACTCGCGATTCCCTGGAACACATCCGCAGCGTTTTGGAGGTCGAGGTCAACGCCGTCACGGACAATCCACTCATCCTCGACAACGGCGACATCATCAGTGGCGGTAACTTTCACGGCCAACCCGTGGCCATTGCGTTGGATCTGGCCGCCATCGCGTTGGCCGAGCTCGCCAGCATCTCCGAGCGACGCATTGAACAACTCGTTAATCCGGCGTTGAGTAGCGGCCTGCCGGCCTTCCTTGCGCCCAACGTGGGATTGGACAGTGGATTCATGATTGCTCAAGTGACAGCAGCAGCCTTGGTGAGCGAAAATAAACGCTTGGCTGTTCCAGCGAGCGTGGACAGCATCCCGAGCTCCGCCAATCGGGAAGACCATGTATCTATGGGCGTGCACGCAGCACTCAAAGCACAAACCACACTGGAAAACGTCGAAACGGTGCTCGCCATTGAGCTCTTGTGCGCCGCTCAAGGCCTGGACCTACGCCGTCCACTCCGTTCCAGTAACGCCATCGAAGCCGCCCACGCGATCGTACGCGGTGAAGTGCCGAAACTCGAAAGCGATCGAATCCTCCACCCGGACATCCATAAAACTGTTTCCATTATTCGCTCGAATAGGCTACTCGAATCCGTAGAATCTCATATTGGCCCCTTGGCCTGATTGCCCACAACCTTCAATTACCGACGCAATTCAAGGATGGTTCTGATGACAAAGCTGGCGCTCCAATCGACCTCTTTCCTGGTCCTGCCCCTCTTTCTCCTGACAATCGGTGCGATGATCTCCTGCAGTGGCGGCGAGTCGGCGGGTTCATCGACCCCCGATACGGTCGATACGTCCAGTTGTGTACCGGCATGTGAAGGAAAGGTCTGCGGTGACGACGGATGCGGCGGAACATGCGGAACGTGTGAAGAGGGTGTGGATTGCAACAGCGCTGGACTCTGCGGCTGCCTGCCAAGCTGCGACGGCAAAGGCTGTGGCGATAACGGATGCGGCGGAACATGCGGCGAATGCACCACAAACGAGGAATGCAATTCATCCGGAGAATGCATCTGTGTTCCCTTCTGCGAGGCCGGCTCCTGCGGTGACAATGGATGCGGTCAATCGTGCAATTGTGAGACCGGATTTGTCTGTGATGAGGCCACAGGAATCTGTGGCGACGATCCAGCATGCAAGGGATTTTCCTTCGCCGGTTGTTGCGACGGTACGACCCTCAAATACTGCGAAGAAGGCACCATCAAATCCGCCAAATGTGATGCACAGCCTTCGTGTGGATGGAATACGGACAACGGCTATTACGGCTGTGGTGAGGAAGAAAATTCCACCGATCCGTCGGGCGGAGAAAGTGGGGTTTGCCCGGGCTGTACACCCAATTGCGCCGGCGTCGAGGCCTGTGGAAGCGATGGTTGTGGCGGTACATGTGATACCTGTGAAGAGGGCGCGGCCTGCTTCCAGGGAGCCTGCTGCACACCGGATTGCACCGACAAGGTGTGTGGATCCGACGGATGCGGCGGAGGCTGCGGCGAGTGCGAAGGTGGACTGATCTGTGCCCAAGCGACGGGAACGTGCATTGAAAATCCCTGCGGCACCATCACCTTTGAAGGCTG
>CAUZBV010000162.1:0-7515 GCA_963578115.1 Myxococcales bacterium | reverse complement strand
TGGCAGAGCCACTCCTCGCGCTAACATTGGAACAGCAGATACAGCTGTTAAAGATCGCTCGCCTGACGATCCTCCATTATGTGTCGCGGACAACCATGCCCAACCTCGAGGAGAGTGACGAGCGTTTGCACAGCACCGAGGGTGTATTTGTGTCCTTGCATATCGGAGACCGTTTACGCGGTTGCATTGGCCGTTTTGATGGCGACGGCCCCCTGTACAAGACTGTGATGGAAATGGCGGTGAGCGCTGCGTTTCAAGATCCTCGTTTTCCACCGCTTCGTAGCCACGAGTTGCCCAAGACAGACGTTGAGTTGAGCATTCTCAGCCCACTTCAAGTGGTGAAACCAAAAGAGGTGGAAGTCGGTCGGCACGGACTGCTCGTGTCCCAAGGGCGCGCACGCGGAACGTTGTTGCCGCAAGTGGCTACCCAGTATGAGTGGAGCCGGGAAGAGTTCTTGGGCCAGACCTGTGAGAAAGGTGGGCTTGAGGCCGATGCCTGGAAGGACGATGACTGTGTCATACAGGTGTTTACGGCGGACGTTTTTAGTGAATCAGAAATGCGTGAGTCACGCTGAATTGGTATCATCAATCCATGCGAATCCTCTCCCTTGTCGTGATAGTGGGACTGCTCGGCTGCAATGAGAGTCAGGTGTTGAGCGGCCAGTGGTTCAGTGACGATCCGATGCCGCTGACCTATTTCAATCACGACGGACAAATCCAAACCCCCTATTATCTGGAGCTCAACCTGGGGCATTACGGCAGCGAAGTCGTGGGAGTGGTGAGGTATTTCACCAAAAACGATCAACACCATCTCAATTGGCCGGCCTGCAACAAGGAGTATCCGGGCTGTCGATGCAATGAGGTGGTGGGCAATTACAACATGGAGATGAAACGGCTGCGTTTGTACCTGGATCCCTACTGTAGTGGATCGGTGAAACTGCTTGAATTGTTCCTTCAAGGCGATGACGAGATGGAATGGCAGGTGCCCACCGACGGCACCAACATCGCCAAGACGGTCGCTTTCAAGCGCATGCTGAATGAGGGAGAGGTCACCGACGAACAAAAGATCTGTACGCCATGCGACGACTAGCACGTACCATCATCATCTGCATGGTGGTACTGGGGTCGGTCTATGCCATGGCGGCGGAGTCGGTGACTACGGCCGGCACGATCCAAGTGGGCCTATTGCCTGTCGTCGACTTCGCGCGCAAACCCAACAGTCTTTGGTCTGCGGAAGACCCAGTTACCGCTTCTCGGCGACAGGCGATCGACGGGGCTATCGAGGCTCAACTGACTGGCAATCCATTGATCAACGTGGTGACTGTTAACGCGCTCACAAAACGTATCCAAGGGGCTCCTGGCTATGTGGAGCGGTTGACCTTGGGGTTGGAGCGTATGAATTTCGGCTTGGAGTTGTACGAAGAACTTCGGGTTGCGGAGGCCATTCCTCACCTTAAACGTGCACGGACGTTGCTGACCGAAGCGTTTGTGTATCTTGGTGCTCCGAATCAGGTGGCGACCCTCTCGTTGACCCTCGCTCAATGTTACTTGGAACAAGGTCAAAATGACCAGGCACATGTGGCGTTGAAAGAGATGTTTTTTCGAGTGCCCGCTCGGCGTTTTCAAAGGGGGTTTTATTCGGAAAACGTCGAGAAAGCGCTCAGCAGCGCCTTGGTGGACTTTGTTGCTACCTATCCCAAAGAAAATCCCGTGGTTAAGGCCGAACGCATGCAAAAATTGATGCGCCTTTTGCGGGTCGATGTGCTGGTGTATCCATACATTGAGTTGACCCCGCAAGGGCCCACCCTACGCATGCAGGTCTACAATCGGAGCGGCACAAATGTCGTCTACCGTGGTTCTGCTTTGCTTTTGCCCGACGACACACACGCGGAGCGATTCAATCGGATGGTGAGTCGATGGACGACCTGTCTTCCGGTTGAAGGCTTTCAGGATGAGACACCGAAACCCCGCGGGGAAAAGCGGTTCTTTATCGATACGATGTTTGCGTACAGTAAGTTTTTGTCGGATACAGCCACTCGCAGGGGGTTTCACAACATCGGATTGACTGTGTCCGGTGAATGGCGGATCACCGGTGGCCTGGGCATGTATGGGCAGTTTTATGTACAGAGCAGTACACGATCGCCAGACCGTGATCTGCTCAGGCAATACACCAGCGTGCGTCTGCAGACCGGCTTATCGTACGCCATCCGTCGGAACTGGTGGCGTGCCTTCTTACGCGTGGGGATTGAGGGGCACGTGTTTGGCGACTTCCAGACCACCACAAACGCCAAGTGTAAGTTTTTTGGCGGCGCCCACTGTGATGGGAAAGTGGAAGATCTCGCACAGGATTTTGTCATGGGTCCAACAACGGCCTTGGGAGGGAGCTTGTTTTTCACCAGCGATCTTCATCTGACTGGGCGAGTGACCATTACGTATTTTACGTTCCCTTTAGACAAAGCGACGAAAGTGAATTTTCCGCTGGGCGGTGAGTTGGGCATCGGCTATTCGTTCTAGTCTCGGCAAGGAATCCACGCTTGACGAGCACAGGGCGCTCGCTTACATTCGCCCCGCTCCAATGAGCAAGCCAACATAGCTCAGCTGGTAGAGCAGCTGATTCGTAATCAGCAGGTCAGCGGTTCGAATCCGCTTGTTGGCTCCACGAAAAGGGTTGGGACAGACGTCTCGGCCCTTTTTTCGTCCTGCGCTCCATTGGGACTAATCCGAGAGCAGCTCATCGGCCACGGATTCATACACGCCCTGTGCTTTTGCCGAGAAGCAGCAAAATACCACCTGCTCAACCGATGAGGGGCTATCGCCCAAGAAGTCGCGAACAACGCCGATCGCGATACGGGTGGCGCGCTCCAAGGGGAATCGGTACACGCCCGTGGAAACCGCCGGAAACGCCACCGAGAGCCCCCCCTTCTTTTCGGCTTCCTCCAGGCTGTTCCAATAGCAATCGGCTAAGAGGTTGTCTTCATCGCAGTCCCCACCATTCCAGATCGGACCGACCGTGTGAATGATCCACTGCGACGGCAAATTGTAGCCTTTCGTGGTTTTTGCTTCGCCGGTATTCGCACCGCCCAAAGTGCGGCATTCGACCAAGAGTTCGGGGCCCGCCACGCGGTGAATGGCTCCATCCACGCCTCCGCCGCCCAGGAGTGATTTGTTGGCTGCGTTGACGATGGCATCCACCGGGAGTCGGGTGATGTCCCCTTGGACGATACGGACGCGGCCGTTGAGGTATTGCACGGAATGATGAAAGGGGCAGTGTCTAGGGGACGCTGCCCCGTCTCCTGCTTATTGGGGTGTCTTGCCTGGCGTCGGAGCGGGCGTCATGTCGCCCCCCGATGTGCAGTCCGATTTGTCTCCGACTTTTTGCCACCCATCGGGGATGTTGCAGGGCGTTGGGAAGTCGCAGCACATCCCAGTTAGGGGGTTGATGGCGGTCGTTATGACCTGAATGCAGATCCCTTCAAAGGATTTGGGCGGTGGGCATTCCGGACACATCTTCTTGGTGCATGCCCATTGGCTATCGTCGGTGCAGAAACACGTATTGCATCCATCGTCGGCGTCTTTGGTCTCCCCCGTGACACACTGGTCGCCGCACGCCATCTCGGTACAGGCCCACTTTCCATTGGCGCTACACGTGCACGTGTTGCACCCATCTCCCGCGTCCTTCTCATCGCCTGCGGTGCAGGGCTGGTCGCCGCCGCAAAACTTCTTGGTGCATGCCCACTCGCCGCTCTCCATACAGATACACGTATTGCATCCGTCGTCGGCGGGCTGGGAGTCTCCCGGCGTACACGCGCTTCCGATGGGCACGCATGTCTCGGGACAGCCGTCACCGCTCAGGTCAATGGGTTCGGCGCCGGCCTCACAGAGGATGGGTGGGCACACGTCACTACCGCACTGCTCAATCTTGTCTGGAACGACCCCGCAGGCAGGCGTGCAAGAACCGGTCGCTGAGCAGTTCCAATACGGGCCGCAGCCCACGCAGCTTGCGTTGCATGGTTTGGGAAAGGTAGCGCCCTGGTCGTAGCAATCACAGGCCGTCTGGCAGGTGCCTTTGGCCACACATTGATCGGGGCAGCCGTCGCCATCCGTGTCGGCTGGCCATTGATCTTCTGGGCACACGCCCATGGGGGGGGGCGGACAATTACTGAAACACTTGTCCGGGCACCCGTCGTTGTCGGTGTCGACCTTCTTTTGGCCTTTCAGGCAGGCCAGAGGCGTACAGTCCCCTTTGGTTTGGCAGGCGTCTTTGCAACCGTCATTGTCCGTGTCGACCGGTATCTTTCCTGCAGGACACAGCACTGGTTTGCATCCGTCGCACGCGTCGGGGCAGCCATCGTTGTCGGTGTCTATCGGTGTTTGGCCAACCGGACATTTGAATGGTTCGCATTTCTTGTCTTTGCATGTGTCGGCACAACCGTCGTTGTCCGTATCCACGGCTTCTTTATTTGGACCGCACTTGATCGGTTGGCAGTCATCGGGGCATTCGATGATTTCCCAGCCGCAGCCGTCTTTGGTCTCGATGCACTCGCCCGTCGGCCCGGACATGGTGACGCCATCGGGGCACAACTTGTTGGGCATGGCGGGCATCGGTCCGCACTCGTCTGGACCGCACGCGGGGCACACCATCACGGTACACGCCCAGAAGCTGTCTTCGGTGCATTCACAGGTGTTGCAGTCATCATCCGCGTCTTTGGTCTCACCCACAACGCATTCGGCCGGGCATTCGATGATTTCCCACCCGCACATATCGCCTTCTTGCACGATGCACTCACCGGGGCCGGCCATGGTGATACCGTCGGGGCACAAGTAGTTGGGCATGCCCGGAGGCACTACACAATCGTCTGGGCCGCATTCCAGTGGGCACACCTCTTCGGTGCATGCCCAAAAGCCGTCTTCGGTACACTCACAGGTGTTGCAGCCATCGTCGGCGTCCTTGGTTTCACCGGCAGTGCACTCGGCAGGGGGGCAGGCCATGTCGGTGCAGGCCCATGTGCCGTCTTCGGTGCATTCACAGGTGTTGCACCCATCGTCTGCGTTTTTGGTCTCACCAGTCACACATTCGCTCGGGCATTCAATGATTTCCCAGGCACAGAGGCCCTCTTCGTTTCGTTTGCAATCCCCTGGACCCGCCATGGTGACGCCATCCGGACATTCATAGTTGGGCATGCCGAGGGCCGGGCCACACTCGTCGGGTTCGCAATCACCGGGAGGGCAGGCCATTTCCGTGCAGGCCCAGTTTCCCGCGTCGTCGCAAATGCACGTGTTGCAGCCATCGTCGGCGGGCTTCTCATCGCCTTGGGTACACGTCGTTCCATCGGGTGGCGGGGTAGTCGTTCCATCGGGTGGCGGGGTATTGGCCTCGCCGCTGGGTTCGCATGCGAGGACACATACGACCACTCCGAAGAGGATCGCGGTCCCCCATCGACTCCACAGATTTCGTCGTTCAGTCATGGAGAAGTTCATTGTGTCGCTCCTTTGGGTGCCGCCCAACGCTGGTAAGTGCACCGACATTGTGGGAAAAATGCGCTCAGGATGCAACTACGATTCCAGTCGCCGCGATTCGTCGAGTATGATTGACTCGAGACAAGAACGACCGGATGCTGACATCATGACGACAAAGACACTGCAAATACAGAGCGTTAAGGATGCCTATCCGTGTGCGCAGCGTGTCCAAGATCTCTTGGAGGTGCGGGACCCTTCGGTGGGACTCCAAGCGTTCATTGCGTTGGACGATTTGGGCAATGGCCCGGGGTTTGGCGGGATCCGCCGGATGGTGTATGGCAGCCAGGATGAGGCGGCGACGGACACGTGCCAGCTGGCCGCGCAGATGACCACAAAGACCCGTTTTGCCAAGTTGGCCTGCGGCGGGGCCAAGGCCGTCATTATGGAGCTGCCCGGAGCGGATACGGAGGCGTTATACACCGCGTTTGGGCGTGCCGTGGATTCACTCGACGGCGCTTATGTTTGTGGCCCTGATGTGGGCACAGGCGAGGAAGATATGGACGTGATCCGGTCGGTAACCAGGCACGCCAACGCCGCTGGGAATCGACCGGCGTTCTCTACAGCGCGCGGTGTGCTGGCGGGGATCCGAGCCGCCTTGGACTTTCACATTGCCGATCACTCGACACAAACGGTCTCCGCGTTCGTTCACGGCGTGGGTCGAGTGGGTTCACTGGTGGCCCAGGGCGTCAGTCATTTGACTCGGGAGTTGCTCTTGGCCGATGTGAATCAGGCACGCTTGAAGGCCGTGCAAGAACAAATTGGAACTCGCTGTCCGGTCACGGTGGTTCCCCCCTACTCCAAGTCGTACAACTATTGGCCCGGTACGTTGTTTTCTCCCTGTGCGATCGGGCCGGTGGTTACCGAGGCCAATGTCGACACCTTGGCCTGCAGCATCATTTGCGGCTCTGCCAACACCCAGTTGGAGCGGGACGAGTTTGGCCTGGCGTTGCACAAGCGAGGGATCCTCTACATTCCAGATTTTGTGGTTAACGCCGGCGCTGTGATCGAAGGGGCGTTGACCTACCTGGCGACTGGTCCGGACACGGTGGTCGCGGACATCGACGAAGCCATCGATGGCATTGGTGAGCGTGTGGCCGCGCTCCTGACCTTGTCGTCTGTGAGGCATTGTGCGCCGCTGCAGGTCGTGCCGGACTTCTTATCCCGCGGCTGATCACGGTGCTCGGCGACGTTTTCTCCGAAGCCACTTCCTGTAAAAACGTTCCAAATCCGTGTCACTGAAATGGGCGCGCTCCACGAAGAAGTTCTTGTGTTGACCAATCAGCCACCGCGCGTTTCGGGCCGCGGGTCCTCCTCGCCCGATCAACGTCACCAGCGTGTCGAGAGTCTCGTTCGTCAGGGGTGGGTTGGCCCGAATGCCGTGCCGCCTTCGAAACCCCCGAGTCACCCATGCCATGCGGCTCTTTGAGCCGTGGGTCTGCCACCAACGTTTCCAGCGTCGAAGGGCTCGCTTGCCACGGCCAAGACGGTGATTTGTGATGCTTTCCAGCGCGAAGAAAGCCGCCTTTCGTACACGCTGGTCGGGGTGGATCAGTTGGGTGGCCAACGCGGGGACCGCAGGCCCAAAGGTCAGTCTAGCCAAGCCTCGGCATGCCACGACGCGTGTCGCCGTGGGGGTGGTGGCGGTGTCCTCCAGTATGGCATGAAGCACGGAGCTGACCCCCTGGTCGCCCACCTCCACCAATGTCTCGAGAATTCGGTTCCTCCACGGCCCGGGCGGTGTCTGTCGCCACACGTCAATGAGCTGGGGGGTTTCGCTGTCCAATGCACCCAAGGCCCGGAGCGTCCCCAAGGCGGTGGTGCGAATCGGTTGTCGGGTATCCCGGAGAGCGTTGATGAGTGCTACGGTGGCGCGCTTGCCCCGAATGGCCTCGATGATCTCCATGGCTTGCAGTGCAGTGTTGGTGTTGGTGTTCGTGACCCGTGCAGACAACATTTGCGCGTGATCATCCACGGCCTTTTGGTGATCGTCTATCCACG
>CAUZBV010000161.1:0-7516 GCA_963578115.1 Myxococcales bacterium | reverse complement strand
CAACAACGCAACCGGCACAAGAACACGACGGACTGTTCCCGCCTGAGTCCATTCCAATGTCTGCCGGCCTGGTGCCGGTTGCGCAGTGAAAGAGTGTGCTCGCGGGTGGTGGGTGGCGAGCACAGCCACGACCGCTAGGAACCATCCAGTGGTGATGGTGGTGGTTACTCCAGCGATCGTGGCAATGAGAAACAACAACACAACCGACGCGATTCCAATGCGGACTGTTCCCGCCTGAGTCCATTCCAATGTCCGCTGGCTTCGCGTCGGCTGTGTTGTGAGGGGTCGCAGCTGTTCCCCGTGAACAGCTTCGTTTGCGAATGGTGTGGGCTCCATGACCGGTGCGGTCGAATCCACGATGTGGTTTGTTGTCGTCGCACTGTGGTCCGTGGGATGGGCGCAGGTCCACGTGCCCGCTGTGTGCAGCAGGCATTGAATGGACAACTTGGGGGCGACCGTCTGTCCAAACGGACTCCGGTCGGTTGGCAAGGCACGTGGGTGCCTGCCGCAGGAATGATAGCGACTCATCGCGTCTTCCTCCGAGAACAGTACGTTGTAAAGAGTTCCGATTCGAGCGGTGAATCTGTCCGAATCGTTAATGTAGCTTCGAAAAAATGTTCAGTTGAACTGGGCGATCAACTGAGAGATTGGATTGGCCTGCTCCGGCAGACCGACTAGTCACTGCGTTCGACTAGTGGAAGCACTATACCAAACTCCGGGTCGATCGCACAAGGCAAAAACGATCTATTGTTCGGAATAGTGTTCAGTGCGCTGATCCAAGCCAATATTATCTGGCCAAATCGGCGGTAACCGAGGCGCGGATTGGCTGCATGGGGGCATCCGTGCTGATGTCCACGCGCAACGAGCCAGTGGGCTCGGATTGGCAGTGCATGGGAATCATCACAACCCAGGGCTTCATCGGATCATTGGACGTCTCGTACACGGCCGCCGTCTCAAAATCCAAGTCGCACGCGTCCTTTGAGAGCTCGTTGTAGACCGCTTCCATTCGCGGCGTGTGCCGGACCAGCTCGACGAGCGCGCTTCGGGCGCCCTCCTCATCGGTGATCTCATGGGCGGCTGCGTCGTTTGGCGCGTCCGCGGGATCCTCATCCAGCGTCAGGTGGTTCGCGCTTGCGTTGAACTTTGCGCTGCTTTGGTAGTCTCCCTCACAGTTCCCGCACGCCATCGTGGCAGGAATGATCCAGGCGACGCTCAAGAGTCTTGCAATGCGACTTCGAATCAATGGCTTCGTGGTCATGTTTTGTCTCCCCTTGTCCTCGATTGATTGTGTGCCTCTTGTGAGTGCAGTCTGTGTGCCAATCCCTTCATTCGCCCTATTGAGCCACTGTTCAATGTCAGGATGGCGTTGGGTTGGACAAGCCATGCTCCGTCCGTAGGGGGACGGACACCCCATTCGTGTTTTCTGGACAGGGAGTCGAATCGAAGAATGTGTTGGGTCCGCACCCGCCTGCCTGGTATGGTGCGCCTCGCTGAATGCGGTCGCCGGAGGTCATGATGAAGCGCGTTTGTGGATGTTGGATGTTGGTGTGGTCGTTGATCGGCCTGTGTGCCTTGGGGTGTTCAAACACCAAGGGCGGTGGGACCGTTCCAGGGGGGGACACCGGATCCGTCGATGCGTTCAACCCGCCCACGCCTGACGGGGGTGGGACCGATTTGCCCGGAAACCAAGACACGGTTTCGGACGATGCCGGACCGGCACCTGAGGTCTGGTCGGGCACGGCCAAAATCCTGGTTGATCCGACGGAATATACCTTCTCGTACGTCTCGCCACTCACCCAGGTGTTGACGCGTCAAATTACCATCTACAACAGCGGCACGGCCTCGGCAGCAGTCACGGGTGTCGAGCTCTTGCCCGGCGGCTCCGCAGACTTTTCCATCATTGCTGTGCCTCCCATGCCCATGACCTTGCTCCCAGGCAAACACACCCTCACTATTGTGCGATTTCAAGAGTTCGAAGGGGGAACGGCGACTTTGCGCATTACCACCACCGATCCCGAGCACCAGCTCATCGATGTCCCATTGGCCAGCTATCTGAAGCTCAAGGCGCCCACACCCGAGCCCTGTGTTGCCATTGTGCCCAGCGCATTGAATTTTGGGACCGTTGTGCGGGGGACCACCAAGACACTGCAAGCCGAGTTGAAGAATTGCGGCGCAACGGATTCCCTGACCTTGCACAAGATCACGCGGTCGTCGTTCTTCTTTATGCCCTTGAGCGAGGAGTTTCAGATCGATCCCATGCCACCCACGCCCACGGTCCTGGGACCAGGGCAGACCCTGCCACTTAGCATCCGTTACGCGCCTCTGCTGGCTGGGCCGGACTTTGGCCATTTTCTCTTCCACACCGACGATCCCAATGAGCCGGAGGCCAAACTGGATGTCAACGGTGTGGGCGTGGCGCCGCCTATGGAGGAGTTGGGGCTGACGATCAAGCTCTTCTGGGACGCGGATAATAGCGATGTCGATAGTCATCTCATCATGCCCGGCGGCACCTATTTCGACTGTGATTCGGACTGCCATTTTGGGAACCCGGCACCCGATTGGGGTGTGCAAGGTGATTGGTTGGATGACCCCTTCTTGGATGTGGATGACGTGGATGGCTACGGGCCCGAGCACATCAACATCTCTACGCCCATGGCGGGCACCTACAAATACGTGGTGCACTATTACGACGATACGTACGAAGATTCCGCCGCTACCGACACGAACGCGACGGTGGAGGTGTACGAGTTTGGGCAGCTTTTGGGTACCTACGGTCCGGTGTACTTGGATGTTACAAACCGAAGCTGGGACGTGTTTACGATCCAATACCCGGGGGCGATCATTACGCCATTGGGGGCGACGTACATGACCCAGAGCGGTCAACTCTCCATCTGCTTGCCCTTCTTCCCCTAGCGCTTAGAACGCGACCCCGAGCCCCATGTGGACCGAGGGCGTGTAGCCTTCCACCAAGTTGGTCTCGGTAAAGAACACCGGCAGGTTGAGCTGGACAAAGGCGTCCATCCGATAGTCCAACTGACGCAGGAATTCCACACCCGCGCGGGCGCCAAAACTCAAGCCTACCCGCGTGTCGGATTCTTTGCCCCGTTCCGGTTGATCCCGCTCGAACCGGATGATGGTTAGGCCCAAGGAGCCCCCCACATAAAACGACGTGTTCTTGTCGTCGCTTGCGATCCAACCGGCTTCGGGTTCGAAGGTCGTCACGAGCGTTAGATCGGTCTCTTTCCCCACGTTATTGAGCGGCCCAAACGAAGTACCGGCTCGGATCCCAACGTAGAAATTTTGGATGCCGCGGCGGATACGGAGTGCAATGCCGGGCAAGAAATTCGCTTCTGCGCCGACCATGGTCAGCGTTTGAAATCCTTCAATACCATAGAGCATAACTCCTCGTTGGAGCCCCACGTCGCTCCGAAGTGCGACGTTGAGAAACTGGCCCGTGTCCTCCAGCAAGCCAGCCGGATCGCTTTTGAGCACGGCGGTGATCACCCGAGACAGGGTGGCCTCCGAGTTCTGCTTTTGGGTGATGGCGTACCGGGCGGGTACTTGCCCGTCCAGGTATCCGGTCCAATAGACTTGGGCATCCAGGGCGATGTGTTCCAGATGGAGGGTCCGCTCGCACTCCGAATCCACGGGGACATACTCCGAATACCGTCGGACCTCACTCGTGGCGAATGCCTGGAATGCGTGCTTGTCCTCGATCTTGTCCCCCAAGACTTCAATGCAAATGGGGGTCTTGGCCCAGGCCAGTGTTGAGGTGCAAGCCAAGGCCAAGACCACCAATACGCGGCCGATGGTGCGTGGTTGAAACATGCTTAAAACATCACGCCGGCCGTTAAGGTGGCACCGGGCATCCAGGTCTTGAGTGACGTAATGTCATTCTCTGCGTCGATCCGGTACGCCGGTAGATTGACTTCCAATTGTGTGAACGCCCGAATACGACTGGTACGCAGGAATTCGTACCCCAATATGCCGTGCAGCGAGACGCCCGCCCCGAACAACTTGTCGTTGTTCAAGTGGTTGGGATTACTCTTTGGTTTCACCGATTCGTACCAGCGCAGGTCGAAAGAAGCGCCCGTGCCGGTGTAGAAGGAGTTGAAGCCGTTGGGATCCACGTACCACAGGAAGGCCAATCCCAGGTTCATGTCCAGGACGTGATCCACATGGCCTCCCTTCACGTTGTTAATCTGCGCTTTCCGGCTGACCCCAAATCCAAAGCGGGTGTAGGCCTCGACGCACCACGACGTAAAGCTGCCGCGATACCCGAGCTGAAGGTTGACCGGGGTGAGCAGTCGAAACTCGTTCTCCGGTGCGCCATCCGCCGTCACGGCGGTGGCCATCCCTTCGATGGGAAACTGAAAGCTTGAACCCACCGCCGCTGTTACGTGGTGTGTGCCTTTGACCGTCTCGATGTTTTGAATGGAATCCGCCTTGAGAACGTTGAGCCGGTCGATCGTCTGTTCGATGCGTTTGTTGTAGAGCAGCGCCGTGACGACCCGCTTGGCGAAGCGAGGAAACTCCGCGTATTCGATCTGGTCGACCTTCTCCTCCTGTTGATGGCCGGAATAGTAGGCAAACGCCGTCCAGCCTTTTTCCAATGGGTAGAGCTCAACCGTCAGGCGCTCGGAACATTTGACCTGCACGGCGGCGAAGCCCCGTTCGTAGGTGATGTAGTGCTCCAGCATTCGTTCGAGGTAACTCATTGGGGCGAATGCATAGGACTTCCGATGTTGGCGCAGGATCCTGGAACGGATCTTCTTGCGCTCCTCCGCCTCCCACATATTAAGCATCGCGAGCACCTCGTCGGAGAGCTCCGCGTCCAACTTCACGGGCGGTGGAGAAGGAGTGTCCGATGGGCCACTCTGCGTTGTCTCTGCGCTGGATTTGTGCGTCTTCACGACGACATCGACACAGACCGTCACATCATTGGATGAATTCTTGGCCCAGGCGCTCGTGCTTGGGGCTGCAATAAGACAAATCAATCCAACAAAACCGATGCGGTTCATAAGGGTTCCTCCCAGATGGTAAATTCAATTCCTCTCGGGCTCGGATGCAAGCAATCCGTATGCCAAGAGGAGGCAAATCCGGCGTCGCGTGCGTTTTCAGGGATTCACGATGAGGGGGAATGGACGAGGGGTACTCCCATCGGAGGGGGGGATGTACCCCAGAGGAGGGCTCGCCCGGCTAGGGTCGGAACCGATTGGTCCGCACCCCGGACGCGCCAAAGACTTCGTAATGGCTCTTGCGCGGCTTGTAATGTCGGCACTCCGAGATGTCATCGATGTCCCAGGGGCATTTCCCTTTGGCTCTGTCGTTCATTCGGCCAATGATGTTCTGCCAGCTGAATGTACGCCCCTGGTCGTCCACGCCCATCCCTTCGACGCCGGCCAGTAAATTGGCCAGAAGCACGCCAGCCGTCGCGTCGTAATGGGCAAAGTAGGACGGTGTGGTTGTGTTGACCACATCGGCCAGGTCCCACCCGCTCGGGTCGTCGCTGGTGACCTTATTGTCGAACACTTGCGTCGTGTAATACTCGTAGGACCAACAGGAGTTCATGAAGAGGATCTGGTAGGTGTCGGTCGGGTAGTTTGCGGCCTCCTTCAACATGTTGAGCGAGCCGTAAAACGAGTGGCCGTTGTAAAACATGATCTCGTGGGTGAGAAACATGTCGCCAAAGAACTCGAAGGAGGAGTCCCCTAAGATCTCGAGGTCGTAGGGGGAGATTAGGTCGATCACTTCCAGCAACCCATTTCGGACCCGTTCGTAGCGTTGGCCTACGACCCAATCACTCTCCACCTTCTGGAAGCCTCGCAGCCGTGTATTAACTTCAAAGGTGCGCCACATCATGACCCCCCAGTCTCCACCGTAGACGGGTCCTGTTTCGGCCGCACCAAAGATGATGACGATGTCCACCCGGCCGTCCTCGGCCAGCCGGTCATACTCCGGGAAGGTGTTCACCGCGGCGGGGAGCGCCTTGATGGTCAGCGTCGCTTCAGAGGCGTAGACCATGTTGCAGGACGGCAAGGTCGGCTCAAAATAGTAAAAGAAGTTGATGGCTGTGAGGTGACCGTCGTCGTGTCCCTGGGCGCATGTTTCTCCCACCCGTGTATAGAGATTGCGCGGATCGGCCGGTACTTGCACGTGGAAGGATTGGTTCAAAAAGTCGTTGGGCGTCTTGCCGTGGTCTTGCAATTCTTTGTACGTCACGAGGCTGTCGGCGGACATGGCGTAGCGTACGCGGAACACGGTGTTGTCGGCGTTGAGGCCCATCTCTAGCACCTGGAAGTCGCCGCCGGCCAAGTTGAGGTGGAGCAGGTTTTCGTTGAATTGGTTCTTGCCGAGTTTGATTTGGTCGACGGCGAGCTGACGCAGGGTGTTGGCGTCGGTCATGTAAAGATTCACAAGAGACTGCTTGGCCGCCGCATCCATATTGCTGAGGTCCAGGTCCAACACGGCGATGAATTCACCGGTGAGCTCTGTGGCCAGACTGGAGTAATATCCCGAGTCGAACTTTCCCGCCGGGGCGACAAGTTCGTCTGTTTCGGCAGGGATGCCGCTCTCGTCGTTGATGGTGGGCGAGCAACCGAGGAGGCCGATAGAAAACAGGCCATAAAGTAGAGAGAGCAGCGTCTTGTTGAACGGTTTCATAATCACAACTCCTTGGAGTGTGTGCAATTTCAAACGGTAATTTTGGCTTTGTCACGAGGCGATGGCAGAAGAGACCATCGTACTATCTCGGGAACTTTTGAGGGACTCGGACGGCAAAGCGTTCGAGATGCGGCAAATTATAGCACACGATGCTTCCAGCTCAGCGCAGTTTCTTTCCTGAAGGCGCCAAACGGCCGCGAAGGCGCCTGTTTTCGCCGACACCCCAACGCGTGAATGAGCCAAAAGTCCGTGTGACTCGGTCACTGGTTGGGGTCGGGACACCCTCGGTCCAATCTTGTGGGGGGCAGGCTCGTTTCATTTGCGGCAGAGGATGCCTTGTGGTACCGGCCATGGGCTATGATCGTGTTGCGCATCATATGGTCCCTGATCGCCTGGCCTATCGCCATTGTCTGGATGGCGGCGCTTTTTTTACTCGCCCTACCTTTTCTGCCTTTTGTTTCCTTCCAGGTCATTCAGAAACGGGGTTTTGCGCAGTTGTTTGGGTTGGTCCCCTACGTGACGCTGAGTCGCATGTCGACGCAACATCATCCGGACTTCCGTCCGGACGAGACCTCTGTGTTTGTGCAAAATCACAGCTCGGTGCTGGATGCCCATGTGGCGCTCGCTACGATCCCGACCGTCGTCTGTGGTTTGCAAAACGAGGCCCATCTTCGTGTGCCCATCTATGGGTGGTTAATGAGTCTTGCAAGAGGGATCCCGGTGCCGGCCAATCGCGAGGGTCGTTTGGCGGCCATCACGGAGATCGCCAAATCCCGCGCCGCGGAGAACATCTCGATCTTGGTCTTTCCGGAAGGCCACCGCACACGGGACGGTCGGGTGCGTCGCTATCGGA
>CAUZBV010000160.1:0-7566 GCA_963578115.1 Myxococcales bacterium | reverse complement strand
GCTCTTCAGGCCGGCGCACTGCTGCATCGTCGTCGTGACGATGCGCGCGCATCGATGCGCGCCGCCGTTGCGCTTTCGAGCCCCTTCATCTCCACCACAACGGTTAAATGAAAAAGGCGACCTCAAGGGGTCGCCTTTCCGATTTGAATGTGGTGGAGATGAAGGGGCTCGAACCCTCGACCTCAGCGATGCGAACGCTGCGCTCTCCCAACTGAGCTACATCCCCGATGGCGACGATGACCCCGGTTGGCCACCCGCGCGGCGCGAACTGTACCAGATGGTATTGGACCAGGCAATTGCCTTGTGTCCTGAACGAAACTTGCCCTTTCAGACGCTGCACTGCCATGGGTCAAGGCCTTGACGGATTGCTGAAAAAGACTGTCAAAGTTCTGACACAACCGCCCCCTGTATTTTCATAACTCGCTGTAATAATTGGAACCGGTGCCTTGGCACAGCGATTGCTCTAAAGGAGGGGCGAGTGGTCAGCGGGTAGAAAAGAACGAGAGGGAGACCATGGTGAAGAAGGCAACACACACAACTTCCGAGGAAACGACGATGGCGACGTCACCAAGCGTTGAGCGCCAAGTCTCGGAGCAACGGCTGTTGATCAACCGCCTCATGCGGGAAAAACAGTCGCTCCAGACGGAGCTCGAGCGCTTGAGTCATTTTCGCTCGCTGGCCTATCGCGATTCGCTGACAGGCTTGCACAATCGCCGCTACTTGGACGAGCGTCTCCGTGAGGAGTGCGCACGTGTGCGACGAAACCCCGACTATCGATTCGCGATCCTCCTCTTTGACGTCAATGACTTCAAAGAAGTGAACGATACGAAGGGACACCTCGAAGGTGACAATATCCTAGTTCGTGTCGCCAAGATGCTTCGTAGTAACATCCGTGAAGCGGATGTCTGCGCGCGACTTGGTGGAGACGAATTTGTCATCTTGCTGCACGAGGCCGACAGCCGTCGTTGCGAGCGTGTGATGCAGCGTCTTCGCGTCTCCTTGTCCTCTCTACAGCGTGACCACCAGGTGCGGCTTAGTATGGGTATGGCTGCTTCGGATTCCGGCTCAACGGCCGAACCATCCATATTGTTAAGGTTGGCGGATCGGGCCATGTACCGACAAAAGAAAGCAATGAAAGACCGACGACAACGTCGGGACAAGGCTTCCGAACGCCCCACTGTTTCCATGCCCTCTCCCCCTCGTGAGGGCAGTTTTCTAGCCTTGGCGACATCGACCCAACGGCGACGCACTGCCCGCGTCACCATGCGGCCTATTCATCCCTAAGCACGCCAGCTTGAAGGGGGGCTTTCGGGCCCCCCTTCCTCCTTCCCAAACCCACCGCCTGATTCCCACGCCTTGACCACGCTTCGGTCCCCTTTCACGCACCTCAGACGATGGATTAGGGGCCTTCGCTCCATTGCGGCCGTCCTCGCTCTCTCGTATGATAGCGACGGAGGCTTTGGTTTGAGAACACTTGGATCACCAATGATCGTAACGCTTGTCGTGCCGCTACTGCTCGTCGCATGCAGTGGCTCAGATGTCGACACAGGTACCACCGTCGAGAGTTCCTCAAACGACACTGTTGGCGTCGACACAGGCGATCCGCTCCCTGTCTGCACAGGCCTCGGATTGGACAAAAAGGCGGCCGCTTTCGACGATGAATGCGCCGAGTTCACCGCGTGCACATTCCTGGATCCCCCGAATGGCCAGACCAGCGGTTGCTATTGCGCGGTATGCGGACCCAAGGGGAACACAATTGTGTGCATCCAGGCGCAGTGTTTGACACCAGGAACATGACCAAGGATCTAACCCATACCGACGCGTCAGGCGCCGTGCGGATGGTCGATGTGGGCGACAAACCGTCCACCGACCGGCGGGCACGGGCGGAGGCCTCCGTGGTCATGGCGGCCAACACGCTCGCGTTGATCCGCGCCAACGCGCTCAAGAAGGGAGACGTGCTCAGCACGGCGCGACTCGCTGGGATCCAAGCAGCCAAACAAACGGGAAACCTCATTCCACTCTGTCACCCGCTCATGCTTTCGCACATCGATGTTGTCTGTGCGTTGGATGACACGCTTCCTGGAGTGCGTATCTCCACCGAAGTCCGCTGCCAGGGACGCACGGGCGTGGAGATGGAGGCGTTGACGGCGGCCTCCGTAGCCGCCCTGACCGTGATCGACATGGCCAAGGCCGTGGATCGCTCCATGATGATCCAATCGGTGCAGCTCATCGAAAAGAGTGGAGGCCAGCGGGGAGACTGGAAGCGCCCTGCCCTATCCGAGTAAGTCGGCTCTTCGAACCGGCGCTCTAAGCGGTTTCATTCAGGGCGTAATCGTGTTGACGTGTACACATCCACCTGAAATGGACGCACGACTTCGAAACACGCCGATGGCCTTCGCTCCCACACTGAGCGCGAACAGATCCATGCACTGATTGTCGTTGATGTCGAACACCGAAAAACTCGACGTGCCCGCCGTCAACTTTTGGACGTAGGGCAAGACCTTGTTCATCTCGCCATGTCCATTGTTCACGTAAATATACAAGAGCTCATCGTCTTTCACATACGCCGCCACGTCGGGAAAGCCATCGCCGTTTAGATCGGCGATTTCCACCTGCCCAAAGGTCACATCGTCCGCAGGGATGATCTTCACCGGGCTGGTCCAATAGGAGCCATCAATACCGTACGCCACCGTCAAGGTCCCATCGGCCAGCGGAACCACGAGCTCGGCGAAGGAATCGTCGTTCAGATCACCCACGGCCACCCACTGAGGTTCCGAGCCGACGGCAAGCTGTGCGATGCGCTGAAACAAGCAATTGGGCTGTCCTTCGTAGACGTAGACCGCCTTGGTCGTCACGACGGCCAAATCACTGATGGTGTCTTCACCACCCACGGCCTGAGCCGACCCAAACAAGGCGGCTCGGACCACAATGGGCTTTTGCCCCAAATCAAAATATTCGAGGTTCCCATAGCGCTGGTATGAGTTTCCCTTGCTCTGAATGATCGTCAACAGTGGCCAAACATCTTCCTCGGTCTCATAGCTTCCCAACACCGCAAGATCGGTCAATGGATCCGAGAAGACACCCTGGCAATGAATGGCCGCCACACTCACGGGTGTAGAGCCCGCGTGCATGCCGAAGTCGGTCCAGATCCCCGGCAATTCTAGTAATTCTGCGTTGTTGGTCGCCTTTGTGTACTGCCGAAACGCTCCCTGGTGAGGAAGACCGCTCTTGTCGTTTTCCAAAATCTCGATGGTGGGCAACTCTGGTAAGCCTTCCACGGCGGGTGAGCTTGTGAGCGTCGTCAGGACAAGGTCTGGGCCGGATTTGAAATCAAAATTGCCCATGGCCATAGACGTAGTGTCACTCTTCTCACCATAATTTTCCTCTCCAACTTCACACTTCTCGTCGCCATCCACACAAAATGAGAAGTAAGGGATGGATTCCGTGACTTGGGCCAAGGCGTTGGGCAGTTGGTATTTGTTGTCCCATCGGAAGGTCAATATCGGCTGACGGGGTGGGCACTCTCCGGACAAGGGGTCGCAATCATCCAATGTGGACTCGGACATTTCGGTCACCATGACCAGGTCCGGACGATTTTGAACGTCGTTGATGAAATCACCGATCGCCATGAACGCCGGGGCCAAACGATTGTCGGCAGTCCCCAAGTCCGGTTGGCCGGATACGGCAGGCTGGTTGGTCACATCGCACACGTGATAGGCGTTCCCCTGTTGGGGAATCACGGTGGGAATGTGGTTGACGCCCACAAAGGTGCCCAGGGGACCGTAATCCGGATCCGTGCCCGGTTTGGTTGGATCCGCACCGTACACCACACCAATGCCCTTGCCATCGCCTCGAAGGACCACTGCATCGTGGTACACATCGTCATTCACATAATTCAGCAGCACTTGCTTGGGCTCCGTCACCGTATCCACAATGGCGCCAGTATCAAATCGAGCGCCCGTGGTTTGATTCAATGGCCCGCCAGAAAAGGTCATGAGTGTGCCGTGCTGTTTGTTGGTCACCAGAAGATCTAACGTCGCCGTTCCCAGCCCCGCCGTCTCATCCAAGTAGTCCATCAAAACGTCACTGGGCTCGCCCTCCACGCACGTTACGCGGCGCGCCACATAGTCCATTCCCGCTAGGTCGGTGGCCGTCAGCCAGTTGCCGGTTCCATCCCCATAAATGGTCCAGATTTGGCCCATACTGGGAATCAAAAACATGGCGTCCACATGCTGCGTAGCGGTTACGCCCTCCGGTTCGATATTGAAGAGCTGTGGAATGATGTTGGTGGCGGGAGCGGGCAAGAAAATACTGTAGGGGGTTTTGAAGTTGGCCTGTCCGTCATTCTTGTACACGGTCAGGAGCCCTTGATCGCCTCGGGTCGCGATCAAATCCACGGCGTTGTTGTCGTCTTCCACATAATCCGCTGCCGCGAGACTGTTGATGCGTCCCACGCTCGGAAACACCATGGGCGAACGAAAACACTGGGTGACCGCAAAGTCCGGTTTTGGCAGTTCCTCACCCAGTCCATTCCAACTGGGTTGCCACCAAGTGCACCAAGACACCCCATTCGCTCCAGAAATGTCATTGGGGCCTTCCACACCCAGCATCACGACCAGCGCGTGGCCATCCGTATGAGTCCCCACCACCAAATCGTTGGTGGGCTTACTCGCTCCGACCACGTCCGGATCGGCCGCCAGATTGTGGAACAGGTGCGCTGTCACGGTGGTGGGCAATGGCATTTCTTGCGCGAGCCCATAGCCCTCTTCACAGACGGTTGGATACTTAACACCCTCCAGCACGGCGGTCTCCAACGTCCCGGGATCCCACTCGGGATCGGGCTTGCACACTGTGCCCGCCAGATACACCCGAATCGTGGACTTGGTCCCGGACTTCTCCGCAACGATGAGATCGGTCTTGTTGTCTCCATTCAAGTCGGTGGGTTGGACAAAAATCAACGCACCCGAAATATCGGGTATCATGGTCGCTTCCTCTAAGCTCCCGGCTGAATCGTTTCGAAACCACGCCACACCGTTGTCGGTCGCCGCCACAATGTCTTTCCGACCGTCCCCATCCAGATCCGCACGCACGATGCTCACGGCCGTCACGTCTTCGGGCAGGGCAACCTCGTGCACACCCGAAAACAGGGGACAACGAATAATGTTGGGCAAGAGCGAACGCGTGCAGGAATTGTCCAAATGATCGGTGATCACCAGATTGAACGCCACGACGCCGGTGCCGTACAAACAGACGTCCAGGACCGTGTTGAGTGATTGGGGACCCATGCCCTCGTCGACGACCTCAAGCTCGTACAGAATCTCCCCCAAGTCGTCTTCTATGTGAGCCGACCCGATGCCGGTGTCATCATCAATCGTGATGTTCACGGGCATGGTCTGGAAGTAGTTGCCGC
The DNA here is from genome assembly GCA_963578115.1 of Myxococcales bacterium. GTDB lineage: Bacteria > Myxococcota_A > UBA9042 > CAUZBV01. The sequence continues at coordinate 2,156 of CAUZBV010000160.1, read as the reverse complement.
CCAAAACCCCGTCCTTGGGCTCCTCGATCACGTCAACTGGACACGCATTGTCCACGAAGATATCCATCTGAATCGAACACGACCCTTGAGACTGCGAGGGGTATTCTGGATTGGGATCGGCCCAAGCCTTGATGGTCAATGCCCACTTGCCGGTAGCCAGTGAGCTGACGTCGAAGTCCCAGGCAAAGCCGTCGTCTGCCCAATCGTCGTTCGACTTGGAACCAATGATCACGCTGCTCGGGTTCGACCCGTCATCAAAGAGAGGCGCCAACCCGGCTTCCGCGCTGTTCATACCCAGAGACAAGTGGCTGGCTGTGCCCTGAATGTGAAGAACTCCATTCACATGTTGGCTCTTTACCGGCGCATCCAATTTGAGTACACAAGGCGTCGGCAATGGCGCCTTGGGTGCTTTTGTGTCCACACCGGCGTCCACCTCAGGCACGGTAGCCGTGGTCTTGTCACCACCGCAAGCCGCCATCAGCAAAATGACCGCCGCCGGACCAATCCAGCCTCTTCCTGTCGTCGTTCGACTCAAAGCTGCCTGCACCCTCTTCTCCATACAAACGAATCGTTGCGTTCCCAATTGAGCCGGGATCCCGTCTCTGGCCCTATCATAGGAATTGAGCAAGGCCTATGCCAGTTTACTGATCCACACACACCCACACCAACTCGTTGATAACACTGGCTGTCCTGAGATTTCATTCGAGAGCACCCCAGCAACCAATGAAAACTTTGCATAGTCCTGTAGCAAAGGATGCAACCCACTGTGGCAGCGGTCAAGAGAATCGCACTCTTGCGCTTCGCTGGAGCTCCCCCCAAAGGGTACAATCGCCGATCGAAGGACTGGAGGCTTTAATTACCGTCTGCAGCGCTCCGATTTGGTCGGATCCAGCGTCTGTACAATGAACTGCACCCGACGGTTCTGATCGTAATATTCAGGACCGGTGTTTTCGGGCTCCAGCGGTATGTCAAAGCCATATCCCTTGAAGGTCAATCGCTCCGCTGTAACGCCCTGCTTGATCAGGTATTGCATCACCGACCTGGCGCGACGTTCCGACAGGCGTTTGTTGAACTTCGCACTGCCCCGTTCATCCGAATGACCCTGGATCTCGAGCACGGCCGCCTCCGGATGCTCCAAGATCGTATCGGCCACCACCTTCAGCAAGGGGAATGACTTCTTGAGAATCCGGTACGATCGCGTGCGGAAGAAGACCTTCTCCGGAATGATGAACTCCTTGCAGGTAAACACCACATCCGGACAGCCATCTTCATCCTTGTACCCATTGACGTTCTCGGGCTCGTTTGGACACTTGTCGCGTGTGTCGACGATCCCGTCGTTGTCGTTGTCCGGATCGGGACAACCGTCTTGATCTTTCCAGCCGTCCAAGTCTTCTTTGTCGAGCGGACATTGGTCGTCCTTGTCTTGAATCGAGTCCTGGTCATTGTCGAGTTCAGGACAACCATCGGTGTCTTCGAAGTTGTCTTTGTCCTCGGCCTGAAGTGGGCATTCATCCTCCACGTCCAGAATGCCATCCGCGTCATTGTCCGGATCGGGACACCCATCCAGATCTTTGAAACCATCCACATCTTCGGGCTTGTCGGGACACTTGTCCTTGGTGTCCAGGATACCGTCGTTGTCATTGTCGGGCTCAGGACAACCGTCTGAATCCTGGTATTGATCGTAGTCCTCCGGATCGTTGGGGCATTGGTCATCATCGTCACCGATGCGGTCACCGTCCCTGTCCAACAACTCAGAGGCGTAGACCACATTCATCATGACGCGCCATTCGGGAACACCGTATCCTTTGGTCACGCCCATGCCACCGCCCACGGTCACATAGAACTTGCGAAAGCGATGTTTGTACGCGGCCAACACCTCCACCGGGGTCGTCTCTTGGCGTTGAAAGAAGTCGTCAAATTGGGTCGAACCGTACGCATCGATCAACAAGAACGAGGTGTCTTCCATCAACGAAAACTCAAAACCGGTGGAGACAAAGAACTCATGCCCCCGTTCCACGCCAAAGGGCTGACTCGGCTCGCGCAGGACCACCCCGAGATTCATCGCCCAGGTCACCATATCACCGGCCGACATGGCGATGGTGGGCCGAAACGAGAACCCATCGGCTTGGGCGTAGGATCCTTTGGTGGCCTTGCCG
>CAUZBV010000159.1:0-7580 GCA_963578115.1 Myxococcales bacterium | reverse complement strand
AAAGTTGGCCACACGCGCCAACACTTCCAATTTCTTCCGAAGAGGCTTGAGCACCTTGACCGTCGTTTCATTGGGCAACACCCCATCCACGCTCACCTGCAGTTCCTGCAATCCCGCGTCATTCAATCGCTTGATCTTCTCTTCGTTGAAGAGGTAGGCGTTGCTGATCATCATGACCTTCTTGAATGCGTTGGTCTGCCGTGCATAGGCGATCAGCGAATGGATCTCCGGGTGCATCATGGGCTCGCCACCGGTAAACTCGATGGCGAACGCTCCCAAGCGACGAATGTGATCCACGCGCTCTTTCAACTCGTCCAGAGGGACTGGCTTGGAGACCTCGTCAAATTCGTTGCAATATCCACAAGAGAGATTGCAACGTCGAATGACAACGAGCTGAACCAAGAAGGGGGAGTATTGCACTCGTTGGAAAAGATTCACCCTTTGCGATGCTCCGTGTTCGTTCCAATAGACTCGGAACTGAGTGAGAGCCTAATACGCCCGACATACCCAGGCAAGGGATTTGAGGGCGATGCATCTCCAGGTGTTGTTGCAGGCGGATGCTCTCCCTGGCATCCTCTCAGGAATGAGACGCATGCCCCATTGGTTTTCAATACAGATGACACGAATCTTACCAGTGATGGCGGTGCTTGTCGGAATGGTGCCGTGTGCCTTGGCCGCCGAGCCTATACTTCCCTGGAAAGGCGGCAGCGGCAGCGGCGTTCGAGCCGAACACCTCGTCATGCCCCTGACCGACGAAGAGTATTACTCCGACCGGTATACCTTCGAAGCGTGGTTTGACGACAAGACCCAACTCTACGTGTCCATCCTGGTCAGCAACTTTGGTGCTGGTTCGCACAAGATGACCTTCAAATCGCGTTGGACGGACAAGGCGGGGAAAAATCACCGCGTCACCAAGAAGCTGAAACGGAAACAATATACGATCAGTGGCACACCTTTTTCCGTGGAGGCGGCAGGCCATCGTGTCTGGGGAAAACCCGGGCGAATGCACGTCAAAGGCCAATCGGGCGCACACAGCTATCAGATCACATTTTCGGGGGGCCTTCGGCCATGGCGACCGGGCACAGGCCGCACCACCTTCGGGGAAGACCAAGCCCTGTATCTGGACACGACCTTGGTTGCCCCCAAAGCCAACGTCAGCGGCTGGGTGAAACACGGCGGCAGCAAGAAGTCCCTGTCCGGCTACGGGTACATCCTCCACACGCACAGCAATATTTCGCCGCCCACGATGATGAAGCGCTTGCTGGAGGTCCGGTCCATCGAAGGCGACACCGTGGTGTACATGAAGCGTTTCGTCACTCCGAGCCGATTTGGGGGCAAGCAATTTGGATACCTCTACGTCGCGCGCAACGGAAAAGTGGTGGGAACGAGCACGAGAAATTCGATTCGGTACGGCAACAAAACCACCGACAAGAAACACGCCAATCGATACAAGGTGCCCCTGACATTACACACCAAACTCACGAGAAAAAATCGCCGCATCGACGTTCGGGTCACCGCCCCCAAAGTGTCCTCACGCAAGGATCCATTAAAATCGGTCTCCGCACTGGAACGTGTGGTCGCCGAGCAATATGCGAAACCCATGAACTACTCCATGGATGCGATCGTCACCGTTTCCGTGACGGAGGGGGACGGTGAGCCCGTCACCTCCAGGGAAGCCGCCGCATACCTCGTTACCCACCTGAACAAGTAACCCCACCGATGCAGCCTTGCGTCCACCATCGCATGCTGTAATCATCTCCGGCGGTGACACACAACAATTCCATTCGCACGGTCATGGAACGGTACACCCGATGGGTGTACGATCGCGCCCTTCTGGTGGTGCTTATCGGATTGCTCGTGGCCACATTCGGTCTGTGGCGCGCGGGTACACTTCGGATCAATACCCAGTTGACCGCTTTGGTCCCCGAAGATTATGCGAGCGTGCTGCGCCTGGACGAGCTCCGAGAGAGGATAGGGAGCCAAACGGATTTCATCGTAGAGTTGCGGGGGAGCGATCGTGACAAAGTGATCGCCGCAGGCAACCATCTCACAGAACAAATGAAGACGCTCCCCGATGCGTTCATTCATGTGGAGTTCTACCGAAAAACACAATGGTTTCGCGACCACGCTCTCCTCTACGTCCCGGTGGCAAAACTCTTGGATCTGCGCGATCGAATCATCGAACGCATTCGAAACGAAGTGCGCTCGGAGGTCGTGGAAGACCTGGCAGGCGACGAGACGATGGCCCCCCCCGCCAACGACGATGCGCTGGACCTGGATGAAGCGTCGCTGAGAAAACGATACGGGCAGCGTTTTGACATCCCGCGCGAATACCTCGAAGCCGAGGAAACCACCGAGCAGGGAACCAGCTGGATCTTCGTCATTCGTGGACGACCGCTCAAAGGAACAACGAACGTTCGCTTTACGCAGCGTCTGGTCAATCGCGTTCAAGAGCTCATTGACGATCGTACAGACGAAAACAAGGTGTCTGCAGCCATTCGAGGCCACTACGCCAAACGAAGTGGCCAAGTCGACACCATGAAGAAGGACGTCCTGGGATCCACAGGATACGCCCTTGCCTTGCTCCTGATCGTGCTGGGGATCCACTTCAAGCGTATTCGTGCGATTCCGCTCATCATCGTCCCTTTACTCATCGGTATTTTGGGGACATTGGGTGTCGCCACCTTGCTCTACCCATGGCTCAACATAGTCACAGCGTTCATTTTCGTCGCTCTGTTGGGGCTCGGGATCGACTTTGGCATTCACCTGCTTTCCCGATATGAGTACGAGCGTCTGGCCGGGGTGGAACAAAAAGACGCCATCGTCCTGGCCAATGCCACAACCGGTCTCGATGTCTCCATGGGCGCGTTGACCACCGCCATCCTCTTCGCTTTGCTAACCTTGTCGGAGTTTCGAGGGTTCTCTCAATTTGGCGTCGTTGCCAGTATCGGCGTCGTGATCACCCTGGTGTCCACGCTCACCGTGTTGCCAGCGATGATCGTAGTGCTGGAACGAGTCCGGCCGTGGAAACCACGCAAGTGGCTTCCGAGTACACGACAGACGGCCACAACAGGGGCGCCTCGACCGACCTCTTCACGCGCACGCGTCGTATCTGTCGTTGTGATCGTTCTCAGCCTGACTTCCATGATTTGGTGTCTCCAAAAAGCACCGGACATCGCGTTTGAATACAACTTCAGCAAGCTCGAAAAGAAGATCATCGAAACAACCGACGATCCCGATCGAAAAGACTACACCGATGCTATACAGCGACCGGATTTAGGTCCTGCGGTAATCCTGGGGACAGCCTCCGAAGAGGTGGCGTGGGCCGACCAACAAATGCGAGGATTTGCCGAACTGACGGATGCGCAAACCGCCCAATTGGTGCAGCGAACACTCACCAGGTTAGAACGTCGAGACGGCCACGAGGAAGACACGAAGGACCTCGATGCCCCTGCACTGACCGACCCCTGCCTTCACACGGACTCTCCTGACGAAGACGACGAAGACGACGAAGACGACGAAGACCCCTTCGCGAACCAGTTGTCGCTGAATGATTGTTTCTTTGCGCGTCTAAAGCGCGCCAGCCACCGGAGCCAACTCACACCGGCTGCCCGTCGCGTAATCGCCAATTATCCCAACGACAAGGAACGCATCGCGAGCATGCGGCGGTACCGATACAAACACCTTTCGGTGTGGAGCTTTGTGCCTGACCGGCAGGTCAGCAAGCTGTGGATCATTCGGGACATACGGCGCCGAATCGATGCAAAAGTCGACGATCTCACCACCGACAGCCAGAAGAAGATCCATGATTTTCGGAAACAACTCGACGTGAACCAACCCGTCGGGATCAACGACCTGCCTCAATGGGTCCGGGACAAATGGCTGGATTCCCAAAACGAAGTCGGCCGTCACGCGATCCTCTACAACCGAGGCTCGAAATTGAAATACGACGTCTCGAAAGCGATCCACAAAAACTTCTTCGATCTCCCCGTCGCACCGCCTGAACAACTGGACCAGGCGGCTATTCAACAGGCCGGCCACGCCGAAGCGATCCAAAGGGCGACCCAGCCATTTGAGGGTCAAGGGCTGGCCACGTCCGCGGCCGCCTTCCTACACAATCTCTTGGCGCGGGGCATTCGCTGGGGACCCGACCTTCAAGAGACACTGAAAGCCCACATTCCCATGCCCGAGGCCTCCGCACGAAGCGCGGCGTGTACGGATACCGATGCCTTTTACGCACCGTGGAATTTGGGGCGTTGCTTGGAGGACATGCCGGAATCGTGGACCTTCGATGCGCAGGCGTTCCTTGCCGATCTGGGAACCCGAATCCAAGGGGACGACACTTTGGCAAAACACAGCCTTCCGGTGGCGGCCAGCTATTTTGTCATGCCCGACATCATTGACACCCTGAGAAAAGACGGTCCGAAAGTGATCTCCATCGCGTTGGTGTCCATCTTGATTTGCTTGTTGTGCTTGTTCAGAAACCTGGGCGTCGTGCTCCTGGTTCTGGTACCCGTTGTCGCTGCCATCAGTTGGCTCGCCGGTGTCTTTTGGCTCTTGGATTGGAAAGTGAATCTCTACAACATCATCACCTTCGCACTCTTGGTGGGGATGGGCGTAGACGACGGGATACACATCACGCGCCGGTGGTTGGAGAATGGCCGACGCGGTGTTTCGACCGTCGTGCGAGAGACCGGCGCGGCCATCACGCTCACGACAGTCACGACATGCATCGGATTTGGCGGTCTCCTCTTCTCTAATCACATTGGTTTGGGAACATTGGGATGGACAGCAGCGCTGGGAATGGTGCTCACCTTCGTGGCGTCGGTCACCACATTACCCGCCTTGTTGACGCTGTGCAGTCGGCGGACCGACTCGACCGCCACCGAATGACCCGCTCCGCCGCTATGGCGTCGCTGCGGATGATTTGGGCATGGGTGGGGCGACGGGCTCAGGGCGCGACCACGGCTGTTTGACCACCCACTGCTCCAAGCGAAAAGAATCGCGAAATCGAGTGTATTTTGTAGGCGTTCCCAGGACGACGACAGCCACTCGCCGACCCGACGGAAGTTGGATCGCGCTCGCGACACACCAACCCGCCGCGCTGTTGAAACCGGTCTTGCCTGCCAGCACCTCTCGGTCTTCCTTGTGCACGAGGGCGTTTGTATTTCGGTAGATCAGTGGAATGCCGGAGCGCTCTTTTGCGGCGGTTTTCCATTTCTTCAGCCTGGTAATCGATGCCAGCTCAGGCATGGCCAGCACCGCACGCAGGATCTTCGCAACCTCCAACCCGGTGCTTCGATTGCCATGGTTGATCCCGGTGGGGTCAGCAAACACCGTGTGCTCCAGTCCCAAACCCTTGGCTTCGATCGTCATGGCCGCCGCAAACACATCCGCTCCCAGTCCCACCGAACGTCCCAACGCCAAGACTGAGCGGTTGTCACTGCCCAACAGGGCTGCTCGAACCAAGTCTGCGTTGCGATAAGACCGACCGATGATGAGACGACTCCGTGCGCCACCTCGAGTCTGTACAACATCGTCCTTAATAATGGTGGTAGACCCTTTCCAATCGAGACCACGTCGAACCACCACGCGGAGCGCCATCAGTTTACTAATAGAAGCGATCGCATGGACCTGTTCGGCGTGTCGCTGAAACAAGACCACGTCGGTGTCCAGATCCATCACCACAGCCACACGCGCCGACAGTCTTGGCGGGGCAGTGAGCGCACTCAACACAGCCAGGGTGACGATCATCATGGTGTGGAAACCTCACTCTTTGATGCGCCAACAAGGCTTCGCCCATCCATGCCTTCCACGGCGGGCTTGCCACACGCAGCGAGCGCTGTAGGCAAGAGATCGACGGTCCGGAGTGGTTCGTCCGGCAGCGGGATGTTTGCCAATATCGGCACACGCATATGCTCCCACCAGGTCCCGCCATGGCTCCCATGATGGTCTTGATACTCGGCATGGGTCCGTAAATCGAAACCCGGTGATGACGTCACAACCACATCACCACAACGTCCGGACCAGAAAAGTTGTTCCCATTGCACCAGCGCGTCTGGATGATCTTGCTTCATGGTCTGCCGGAGCGAATCCCGTTCGTTCATTGTGTTCGGCAACGCCGACAAACCCATTGGATCCCTTTGTTCAACATCGTAATGAATATTGTCGTTTTCACGCCAGAGTAAGGCCGAACCACGATGGCTTCGGATCCGAATCCGTCCGCCTTCGCGGTGCACCACAAGGTCGATCGACTCTTGTTCCAGCAGCGCCTCGATCACAGCATGGGCCGGTGAATCGGATGCCGTTACGTCCGGTCGTTCGGTCCAGCCCTCCGGTCCGCGGAAACTCAGGTGGGCCAAACCGTTTCCTGACACGTTCGACACGGCATCACAGTCAAATAGACGCCGCCATGCAAAAGGAAAATACAACAGTCGTGGGACATGCTTGCGGACCAAACCCGCCAAGTCAAAATGCGTATGTGTCGTCGATAGACCATGATCACTGCTGACCATCACGAGTGTGCGGTCCATGTTTCCGCCTACATCGAGTGCCTCGACCAAGCGCCCCAAGTAGTCATCAAATGACCGGTAGGCTTCGAACACTTCATCGGCCAGAGGACCATGCTTGTGGCTCAACTCGTCCACGGTAGGAAGCACCGCAAACAAGTAGGAACGATCGCCTCGGGCGGCGGCCAGCAGCCGGTCACCCACCACAGCGTCGCCGGCCTGCCAATTCTGCGTCAGGTAACTCTTTATCCCGGTCACGGCCTTCAGGCCTCGCGTCAGATCGGCGCCACGACCCATGCCTCGAGTAAACCAGGCAAAACAACCACCACCGTCCGGAAAACTCTCCCACACACTGGGAATCTCCGGCGCAACATCTCGGTTCATTCGAGCCACTTTGCGCAGTCCCATATACGATCGAAAACGGCGCGGCTTGAACACGCCTTCGGCGTAACGCGCTCGGTCAAACCAACGGATTCCTGGAATGTTGCAACGACCTGGGTAAGCACCCGTGAGCATGGGGAGATGGGCCGGTCCGGAGACGGAAGGCATCACGGTCGTTCCCGAACGAAATCCACCGCGCTTCGCGAAGAGTTGGTCACAATGGGGCAACTCGCCCGCGTCCAACAATTGCTGAAACACATCGGCGCGCGCGCCATCGACCAAGATCATTACACAACGGTCGTATCTCTCCATCGCGTCGGGAACCATGCCACCATCAAGCCACCCACGCAAGACGTTCCTATGAAGAGCACGGCATCCACCGACATCACGCTCTCGTGTGCAGAAGCCGTCTGCAGGCTCGCAACGACGAATTTCTTCAATATGTGAGGAGGGTTAAATGAAAGAAGGCACTATGGCTAGCGACACGTTCCGCGATCCCCTACAGAGTATTCAGCCACTCAAAAGTCGACTCGCCTGCCCGAAGGCCAACGCGCCCGCCTCTCATAAGGTTTCCGTGCTCCACAGAGTCTTTAAGCGCAAGCCGTACCGGCTATTTGGTTCCCCGGTTCCCCTACAGTGTTGCAAAAGCTCACTCCTGGGGCCTTCCGGCTCACGCCTGTCCCCGCCTTC
>CAUZBV010000158.1:0-7659 GCA_963578115.1 Myxococcales bacterium | reverse complement strand
TTTGCATGGTCCCGCCGCAACCCCACGTGAATGGCATCACAAGTTGCTTGCGGCAATCCGGTCATGACCTCTTGCAGCGGTCGCGTTGGAATGGGCTCCGACGATTTCAGATGCGCCACGTAATCCTCCCCCGATGGGCGCTCCTTGCCCGGGGGCTGGATAGCGCGCTGCCCGGAAAAAATTTCATACACGAGCGCAGAATAGCTGTACACATCCGTACGCCGGTCCGTCTCTTTACCCATCGCCTGCTCGGGCGACATGTAGGCGGGCGTACCGGCGAGCACGTCACCGGTCGGACTCGACTCTCCCTCCAGTTTGGCGATTCCAAAATCAATGATCTTGGGACGAGGCTCGTTCTCCTTGGCGGCGTCCACCATGATATTGGACGGCGTCAGGTCACAGTGAATCACTTTGTTCGTATGCATATGCCTCACAGCGCGCGCCATGAACTTGATCAAATAAGCCGCAGGCAATGGCGGCACTCCCTTGGGCTGCCTGCGCAAATACATTTCCAGCGTTTCGCCTTTTGCCCACTCGGTCACCATGAAGTGCAGTTTGTCCTTGGTCGTACCGACCTTGATCACCCGAGAGATGATCGGGTCCTTGAGCCGATCACAAACCAGCTGCACTTTTAGAAAGGGATTTCGAGCAAATGATCCTTCCACGCCAAGCTTCTTCTGAACGCTAGCGTGCAAGATCTTGAGGGCCACAAATCGATTGTCTTTGGCCGTGTTCTTGGCGCGATATACCGTTGCAAACGCGCCGCGTCCTGCGATGTCGTCTACCTCGAAGGTCCCTGCGACCATTTCACCCTGCGCAAGATCCTGTTTCTTTTCGCGTTCCGTTGCCAAGACACTCTCCGTCCAAAACAGCTTTGATGAGTTGGGAAGATTACCCCCTTCCTACCCATTTTCAGAATAATCGCCTTGATACAACTTGGCAACCTCGGTCAATCCACGTTTCCACATCAGGCCTTTGGGATTGAACAAGACGTTGACGACGCGTATAATTTCAATTCCTCGGCAGTGTTCTCACGCTGCCTCGAATTCCTGGATGGAGGTCTCATGGCAGATGCAGTCGGACGATTGGGAGACAACGCGAAGATTGATGCATGCTGTCATGGGTGCAACGGATGCTGCCATCCTTGCACGGGGCCGGCCGTTTCGGGCTCCGACACGGTCTTGGTCAACGGACGGCCCATTGTTCGAGAGAGTGACAAGGGAATCCATGCAGCGTGTTGTGGGACCAATGAGTGGCAAACCATGACATACTCTGCCACCGTCAAAGCCAACAACCTCGGTGTTCATCGAAAGGGCGACACGACCCAGCATTGCGGCGGAATGGGTGAGCTGATTGAGGGGAGCGACAACGTCGTAGCCGGCGGCTAATCATCTCGTGGATTTTTTGCGTCACTACCGTATCGAACACGCCTCACCCCTCTCGCCCTCATCACCGTAACAAATTGAAATAAAAGGTGTTTTCTTCTGGCATGCCCATTGCATTTTTCTCAGGCGTGCAGGCCGCATAACGGCCAAAGCCCTAGTAAGTGAGGTACATCTTATGAACTTTTCTCGAATCCGAGCCCCATGGTTGTGGGCCCTTCTACTCACCCTTCTCCTCTCCACCCCTGCCTTCGCCCAATACGACCGGTCATCCAACAACGATGATCTGGACGGACTGCTCAGCGAGTTGGAAGAACTCCTACTCTTTGACGACGAGTACTTCTTCGATGACGACCGCTTATTGGAAGACGCCACAGACACTGTTTCGGTTGACAGCCGTTCCGACTATCCCCGTGCTCCTGGCGCGGGATACCAGTGGGAAGAAGGGGTAACTCGACCTGACAAAGGCATCGTCGATGGGTTCTGGCGCAAGTCGTCCCGTTCTGGATTCCTTTGGCAGGATTCCGGCTACGATGCGGACGGCAACTGGATTGATTACGGATGGATACCAACGGACGAAGCGCCCGATGGGTATGTCTGGGTCGCTGGCTATCGCAATGACGACGCCGTCTGGAAGCAAGGCTATTGGCGCGCAGAACGTCGCGATGGACATGAATGGGTCGGTGGTTATTACAACGACGACGAGTACGTGTCTCCCCAATGGCTTCCGCAAGAAGACGACTCCGACTATCTCTATGAGGCTGGCTATCGAGCCGACACCGGCTATTGGATCCCCGGATTTCGCCGTCGCCTTGTTCGCCCACGATACCGCTGGGTCAGCGGTTACTGGAGCGGCGGGATCTATGTCCCAGGATACTGGCGACCGACCAACCTCCGCAGTCACTCCCGCTGGAGCCCCGGCCACATCGGAGTCGATGGCTATTGGGCTCTTGGCAGCTGGCAACCCCATTATCGCAGTGGATACGCGTGGATCGACGGCTATTACGTAGCAGACGTTTTTGTCTGGGGATTCTGGCGCCCGAGTCGGCACCGCCATAATCACATGTGGGTCGTTGGATACAATCACAACGGCATGTGGCACAACGGTCACTGGCGTTCCAACAGACGGGCCGGCTATCACTGGGTGCCCGGCTATTACAACCACGGGACCTATGTGTCCGGCTCCTGGTACCATGGTCAGGGTTCGTCGGTGGTCATCCACAAGCACTACCACCGCTCGATGTATCGTATGCGCTACCACAAATACCACGTGGCGAAATACAAAGCGCACCATGGACCCCATTTCCGTCGCGGTCAAAGCCAGCTTTGGCAAAAGTCCGCCGTACACAAACGGGCCTATGGAAAGGCGCGACCGAGCCTTCGCTCGAAAGCGCCCTACCGACGTCGCGGAAATGTGAGACGGCCGGTCAACCGCCGCACGGTGGTCCGAAACACAGTGGCAGGACGCAAAGCCCGCCGTGTGACCATCGATCGCAGCAAGCGCCCCTCCCGTCGGACCCTGGGCCGTCGTTCACGACCCGCCCGCAACCCGAGCTTTGTGAAACCGGCGCGACGGTCATTCAAACCACCGGCAGGTAGCGGCGCGACCAACCCGAAACGGTCGCGACCGAGCCGGACCGAAAGACCTGCTCGACGGCTTGTACCAAACAAGACCGTACGGCGCGTGTTGCCCACACAGACCAACCGACGGATTGTGCCCAACACACCCAAACGGCCCAACAAGCCCGTGCGGCGCGTGTTGCCAGCACAGACCAACCGACGGATTGTGCCCAACATACCCAAACGGGCCAACAAGCCCGTGCGGCGCGTGTTGCCCACACAGACCAACCGACGGATTGTGCCCAACATACCCAAACGGGCCAACAAGCCCGTGCGGCGCGTGTTGCCCACACAGACCAACCGGCGGATTGTGCCCAACACGACCAAACGGCGCGTGCGATCGGCACAACCCAACCGACGGATTGTGCCCAACACGACCAAACGGCGCGTGCGATCGGCACAACCCAATCGACGGATTGTGCCCAACACGACCAAACGGCGGGTCAAATCGGCGCCACGCCGCAAGCCGACGGTGAAACGTTCGTCTCGTCGGGTGACCCCGCCGTCCGACCGTTCTTCGCGTCGTACGTCACGCCCCCAGCGACGAAGGAACTAAGCCGCTCGTTGACGTGTTTTTGCCCGGGCTGTGTCGACACAGCCCGGGTTTTTTTTGCCTCCGTTAGGAGGCTTCCCCGGTTCCACGCTACACTGCTCCCATGATTCGTCCCGCGACACACTGGCTTGTGCTTGCACTGCTGGTTGCTGTGCTGCTGTCCGCCTGCCGCTCTGCTCAAGAAGAAAACGCGAGCATTGTGGGCGCGTTGGTGCGTGACCGAGAGGTAGCCGAATTGCAGTCTCTCTTAACCCACGAAACAATGGATTTACGATGCCGTGCGGCCAAGGCCATCGCCTGGATGGAAGGCCCGGAGCTGCAGTCGGCCCACATCGCCGGCACTCAAGTGAAAAACTGTCATTGGAAGCTCCGCGCCGAGGCGGCCTGGCGACTGGCTGAGAGTGGTCAGAGCGCGGCCATGGATCCCGTTATTGCTCTTCTCCAGGACCACGAACCGGGTGTTCGCTGGAACGCTGCGCGCGCGTTGGGAAGACATCGGGAAGACCGGGCCCGGGACGGACTCGCCGCATGCGAACAAGATCCCAACCCCGATGTCCGCGAATGGTGCGTATGGGCCGTGTGCAGACTCAATAAATCCAAAGCCTGCGTACGCCCCAAAAACGGACCGATTCCCAACACACCACCGGCCCAATAAAAAAACCCGGATGCTGGTAGCACCCGGGTTTTTCACGTTCTGTTTTCGGTGGTTCTACTCGACGTCGTCGCACTCATCCGGGAAACCGGGTTGAGGCATCGAGCCAATATAGAACTGCAGGTCCAAATTGTCGGCGTTTCCGCCGGTGTAGCCTGAAATGGCCGGCAAGAAGATCAGGTCACCATCGGCAATGTTCTCCGCCAACGTGGCGTTGATGTCGAAGTCAGCCGCTAAGCTACCTGCCATCTTGATCAGTCCGTTCAAGTCACCGTCGGTCCCATCAATCTTGCCGTCGTTGTTGGAATCACAGTCGTATCCACTATAGATGTCTTCCGGGTCGGACTTGGCCTCCAGCGGCAACCACATGCTGGTGACGTGGCTTCCCGCGCTGGCCAAGGTGGCCGGAGGCTGGCAGGCCGGGAACTCCGCCGGATCCACAGTGTCCAACGTCATGCTCTTGGCTTCCACACCGTCCATGCCCAAAACAATGGTGCAAGGATCGCAGTTCAGAAGTGACAAGACGATGCCTTTCAGGCTGCACAATTGCTCGGTTCCTTCGGTGGGAACCTCACACGCTTTGTTCAAGGCATCTGTCAGCACCGCCTTGTCGATCGCACCACAGAGTCGGGCATCAATCAGGTCGAAGGCACCGACAACATCGCCAATGAATCGCCCCTGCGAGATGACAAGATCCAAAGACAGCTCGCCCAAGGGGAAGCTGAAGTTGAAGTCGGTGGGTCCTACCGAGAGCGCGCCATTGTTGATGGATGCGCCAGTCAAACTCACTTTCGGCGCGCACACGTCGTCGGCCGTGTCGGGATCAAACGAAACCGGATCGATGAGCCAGTCGCATCCTTTTTCGCAACCGTCGATGGCCGTCCCTGCGCACGCACCGTCTGCCGAACAGGCGTCGTTTTCGGTGCAAATATTCGAGTCGTCACAGTCGGTGCCTTCAGCGCCCGTCCCTGCGCACGCACCGTCTGCCGAACAGGCGTCGTTCTCGGTGCAAATATTCGAGTCGTCACAGGCGGTCCCTTCAGCCAATAGTGCTGTGCTGCAGGTGCCGTCGTCGTTGCATACCGCGCCTTGACAATCCGCCAGGTCCACCGCAGCTGCACACTCTTCGTCGGACTTGCAGCCCGGATCTACGTCGGGCGGAGGTGGCGTATCCGTTGTAATCGTGTCCGAGTTACCGTTGTCCGGTTCCGGCTGGCCCGTATCTGTAATGTTGCCAGGATCGGAGCTTCCACCACATCCAGCAAGTACCAGTGCCATCGTTCCACAAACTACCAAAGCAAAGCGAGTAAGCGACTTCATCAACCTCTCCTCAAAAATCTATGTCGAAAGGCTGATCCAACGCGGCCAGCCGGTTGAATACTTTGCACACCAGCGGGTCCCAAGTCAACCGAATGAATTGTCACTCATTCAGTACGATGGTGCCCGCTGGTCCTTCACACAAGGACCCGATCACGGTAGCGCATGGCGTACCTTCGGCGATCAAGTGGCCGAGCAAGTCGTCCAATCGCTTTGGATCCACCGCCATGAGCAATCCACCGGACGTCTGAGCGTCGGCCAACAAAAGTTGCGTTTCCTCGTCGAAGTCGGCGCTCCATTCCACATGCTCATCTACATACCCCAAGTTTCGACGGGTTCCCCCGGGAAAGATCCCATCGGCGGCCAATCGACGTGCCGATGCGAGGATGGGAACGGCGGAATACGCGAGATTGGCCTGCACACCCGAGCCGGCAGCCAGCTCGTGCAAGTGCCCCAACAACCCAAAGCCGGTGACATCGGTCGCACAGCATACGCCAACCGCAGCCATGGCACGGGCGGCGCCCGCATTCAAAGTCGCCATGATCGACACGATCTCCGCCAGCTCGGCGGCCGTAGCGAGGCCTCGTTTGTTGGCCGTTGTCACGACACCACTGCCAAGGGGTTTGGTCAGCACCAACACATCCCCGGGCGAGCCCGACCGGTTGGTCACGATCTTATCGGGATGGACAAAACCGGTTACGGCGAGTCCGTATTTGGGTTCGGGATCATCAATGGTGTGGCCACCGATTACAGCCATGCCCGCCTCTCGGGCCACCGCAGCGCCCCCGGCGAAGATGGACTGGAGCACGGTGAGCGGAAGCACGTCTCTGGGAAACCCCGCAAAGCTGAGGGCAAAACGAGGCTGGGCTCCCATGGCATACAAATCGCTGACGCTGTTGGCGGCTGCAATCCGGCCAAAGTCCGTCGGATCGTCCACAACAGGCGTCAACACATCCAACGATTGCACGATGGCGATGTCATCGGTCACACGATACACCGCACCGTCGTCCGACGTCTCAAACCCAACAAGCACGTTGGGATCGGAATGTGTCGGCAAGCTATCCAGCACGATCGCCAGGTCCCCCGGCGAGAGCTTGGCCGCTCACCCGGCGGTTTTTGCCAGCGAAGTCAGCCGTATGGTGTCCTGTTCACTCATGATCTTCCAATCGCGTCCTCAGCCCTTTGGTGTTGCGGCCCCCATGGCGCGCCACCCCTTAGAGACAAATGCCCACAAGTATATTGTCAATCGATCGTGCCTTGGTGCAATCCCCATCCGGACATTCCCAGGCCAGTCCATTGAGCACTTTGTGCAAATCACTTTGCGTGGTGTTTTCACGTAGGGCCAATAAGACCGGCTGCTTGAGGGCCAACAACCAGGCGCCCAACTTGGACAGCTCGGCTTGGTCCCCATTGAGCGAGACCGTCTTGGAGCCCCCACCGGTTATTGTTGCCCTGATCTTCCCACGCGAAATGGTCACGACCCCTTTGAGCCAGTCCACTGGGGGGACCGAATCGCCCACACCAGCGAGTGGCGTACACTTCAGGGTGACATTCGCCTCAATGGGTGTGCGGCTCTCTTTGTCCACAAGCCTCAATCGATTGGCGCGCAATCGCTTGCTCCCATCGTGGCGTCGGCGACCCACCAAGTGCAGATCGCGCACGCCCGCTTCGTCCAACGCGGGCAACAAACCGGCGATGAGTCCAACCGGAACTTCCATGTCCGCAAACACATGAAGTCGATCGGTGGACGCCGCGGACACGCCCGCATCACGCAACGCCTTAACCGCCTGAACAAAGCCTTTTCGAAGGGTTTCGTTCTCTTCATCGTCTAGGTCCCAGTCCTCACGGGCGGGAAGGAGCTGGGTCGTTTTGCGGGAACGCGGATCGGCTGGGTCGTCGGTCTCCAGAACCACGCCTTTCTCGCCCACCACCAAGGTGGTGTGGTTTCGAGATGTAGGCAGCATGGCGATGGTTCCCGCCAATACCGGGTACTCTTCGGGCACTTCACACTTCTTCTTATGAGCGGCCAAATCGGCCGACATCAGATCCAAGTTCTTGGCGAGACCACTGTCGGGATAAGCCTTTCGAAAAGCCTCGATTCTTGCCAGCACTCGTTCGATGTACACCCCTCGAAC
>CAUZBV010000157.1:0-7669 GCA_963578115.1 Myxococcales bacterium | reverse complement strand
ATGTCACCGGCGAGCACTCGCACAACTTCGCGTTGCCTCACGACCATCCCTACTTAACCACGGCCGGGGGGACCCTGAGCGGGAGCCTGGCCATGAGCAGCAACAAGGTGACGGGATTGGCAGCGCCCACCGCCGATGCGGACGCCGCGACCAAGGCCTATGTGGACGCCGCGTCGGGTGGTGGCGGTTTCTCGATTAAACACGTCGAATGCAGCTCGAAAACCGACGCTGATGGGGATCCCAATCCCGCTCCCGCTACATGCGTCGCGCCCTGTCCGAGCGGCATGAGGGTCATGTACGCGCACGTCACCTGCACTTTCCAGTTCGTGGGCAATTTCTATATGGGCGAGGGCGGGGGGTATTCCAGCAAATCACCTGGGTTTCATTATGGCTGTGCCAAGTTGCCCCAGGCTACGGACACGTCAGTGACTTTTCGTGCCACCACCAATACTGGAAACATGGAAGTTTTTGGCTCCCTGTTTTGCATTACGGCCAGTTGATTTCCCACTCAGGCGACCTGCCGCGAATGCGGTCTCCGTAGTGTCGACTCGTGCCACTTGTGATGAGATACGATTGTTTGGGACGGGGTCTCGTTGTTCTCAGGAGCAGCCTCTGAACGCTTGAAAGGCTCCGCACACTTGGTTAACCTAATCACTCATCCAATGGTTTTTGGCAGGAAGTTCGGAGCGGTCTGGCTATCACCCTTACGACTTTTGGGGCAACGAGGAGGGACATGATGACTTGGAAAAAGGTTGGCGTGTGTGTGTTGGTGACGTTGTGGGCTCTGCCAGTCTGGGCCGATGTGCCGCAAACACTGCATTACAGCGGAAAGCTGGACACGGCCGGGGGGGCTTTTACTGGGACCATCGAGGTGACCTTTTCGCTCTACAACGGGGCGGGTGCCAAGAGCAGCTTCTGGTCCGAAACCCAGGCGGTGGCCGTTCAGAATGGTCGCTTCCATGCGCAGTTGGGCAGTAAGACTACCCTGACGCCCGCCGATGTGAATGTGGCGGACTTGCACCTCGGTGTGACGGTCGGTACGGACGACGAGATGGGCAAGGTGCCGATCGCGTCTGTTCCCTATGCGTTTCGAGCGAGCGAAGCGGCCAACGCCGCGACCGTGGGCGGTCAAGCGGCCTCCTCGTTTGCGACATTCAGCCATACCCACAGTTACTCCGACGCCAATCATACCCACGACTATTCGGCCTCCAGTCACACACATGGGTATGCTCCGCTGAGTCACACACACAATTACGCGCCGACGCACAATCACCCCTATGTGAACACGGGTGGTGGAAGCTTGAGTGGGAATTTGGCAATGAGCAGCAACAAGGTGACGGGGTTGGCTGCACCCACCGCCGATGGCGATGCGGCCACGAAAGCGTATGTGGATGCGGCGGCAGGTGGGGGAGGACTTTATATCCAGTTAAAGACGTGCACAGAGAAAAACTGGGGGTCACCGTCTTTCTATTGCCGAGCCATGTGCGACGATGGATGGAAAGTGCTCCACGCATGGGCAACCTGACACACGGATTATGGCGATGTTCGTTCTGGAGAGAGCTCAAGTTGCTTCAAAGAAATGCCAGACTAGAACTGGGCGAATGGCAAGTATGTCGATTTCTACAACACCACGAACGGGGACAGTGCGGGATGGCACACCGTCAAAGGCTCCGTCTTTTGCGCGAAGGTTGAAAACCCCTCTTAGCGCATGGACCACTGGCCGATGTGATTGCCACCTTCGCTCTCCTGACCCGGTAGCCAGATGGGAGCAAAGGAGGGGTCCTCACCGGAAGCGATCGCGTCCGGGTCCATGGCGTCGTGCATTGTATTACCGCCAGTTGATTTCCCAATCAGGCGACCTGCGAATGAGAGTGCACCTCATTCGCGTTTGAGTTATACTCGCCCCAGGGAGCGCATGACCATAACCACCGTAGAAGCAAAGTTCAGTGTCGGGCAGCTAATCCACCACCGGCTCTTCGGCTACCGGGGAGTGATCGCCGACATTCACCCGGTCTTTCAGGGGACCGATGAGTGGTATGAGCAGGTTGCACGGAGCCGCCCTCCGACGGACGAGCCGTGGTATCGCGTTCTGCCGCACGGCGCCACCCACGAGACCTACGTTGCAGAGTGCAACCTGGAGCCCGATATCGAGGGCGGCCCCATCCTCCACCCAATGGTGGCGGTCCTGTTTGGAGACTTACGCGACGGCGTGTACGTGCACACGGTTCACTGATCCCAGAAAGAGGGATCGGTGAGGCGGCCACCGCGAGGGTGGGACAACGTTGTCCCGGTTAACAGTCGCGTGCTACCTCATTCGTGTCAGATGGGATGTTCCAGGCTCAGGCAACTACACTTATTTTTCGTGCCTACAGCACCAGCGGAAGCATGGAGGTCAATGGCACGATTTTCTGCATTACCGCCAGTGGACGGGAGGGCATTGTTGCGGCTCTCCCTCGCGAGCGGGCTTGGCGGATCGGTTCGGGAGTGTGTGCAGAAGGGCCTAGGGCCTAGCGCATGGACCACTGGCCGATGTGGTTGCCGCCGTTGTCGTCCTGACCGGGCAACCAGATGGGCGCAAAGGAAGGATCTTCTCCGGAAGCGATGGCTTCTGGATTGACAGCGGCCACCCACAGTTGGGGCTCATAAACCGTTTTCGATGGTGTGGGTGGTAGTGTTCCGATGCCGCTGGGTCCTTCGCTCCCGCCGTTCCAATTCTTGGTCACGCCGTACGGCCGTCGCGAACTGAAGGCCACCCAATAGTGTTTGCCCGAAACCTTGTCGGACATGGAGGGCCAGGAGTTTCCAAACCCCGCGTTGGCTGGACCGCTGGCCTTGTCTAGGCGGACGGCGACACCACCACTGCTGGGGATGATCCACAAGTCCGCCAAACAGTTGTCGTAGGTGCCCGCACCGCCGGGGCCCCCCTTGCCCGTCTGGTTGGGGCAGGCGGAGGTGTCTGCTTGCGCACGGTTGTAGACGACGAACGTATCGTCGGGTGTGACGGCCGGATAATACTGGAGCAAGTCGGGATCGTCGGCCCCATAGAGTGGGGTGGGGGTTCCACCGAGGCCGTTGTTGTAGGGCATCCGCCACAGCTGGCAGTCGCCGTTAATGCCCAGGCCGCCTTTGCCCGTACTGCCTGTGGAGCTGGAGAAGATGACGAACTCCCCGTTGCGGGCCATGGCCGGGAAGAGCTGCTGTCCGCCCAGTCCGGGTTCGCTGCCATCGGTCATCTCCCACACGTCCCCATCGATCAGGTTGACCGAGTACAGGTGCCTGGCGGTGCCGGGCATGGACCCACCTTGCGTGACGACCACATGCTTGTTGTCGCCCGCCCAAAAAGCGTTGCTGAAGGCCGGGTACATGACCCCGCCGCCTTCGAGAAAGGCTTCCGCAGCCGGGTGGACAAAGTCCGCTTTCGCGCCCGTCTCCACGTCGTGGATCTGCATGGTCCACATTTTCGCTTTGCACGAATCCTCGCAGACGGCTTTGCTCTCGAATATCGCATCACATACCGAACCGCAGTCACATCCCATGGCTTCATGGCATCCTTTGCTGATCGTGTTGCCGCTCGTGTCCTTTTTGGTCGATGGGTTGTAATACCAGCCCAGCACGGTGGGTGTGGCGCATTGGGTCATGTCGTCTTGAGAGGCAGTACCGCAGTTGGGATCGGTGGCACCGATATTGAAGGTGGCGGCGATGCTTTCGCCATCGGGACTGGCTGCGTGGCAGCCGTGACAGCTGCCACCAATGTTGACCGATTCGTCGACCAGCGGCTTCTTGGAGAGATCCAAGACTCGGATCCCTTTGTGCTTGATGTTCCAGTAATACACGGCGCCGCCGAACTTGTCGCTGGTGGCGTTCATCGCGTGGGACTGGCTGACTCGAACGTTGGCCAAGGCGTTGTCCTGGGTAAAGCCGGAGGCCACGGTCACTTTGTGAACGCCGCCGCCCAACGCCCACACGTTGTCCCAGGCTTGGTCGGGCAGGGTGGCCGCATAGCCGCCGTTGGTGGCCGTCCACGATGTGTGGGTCCCATAGATGTAGATGTGGGCAAAGGCCGCCTCCAACCCGATGCGGAATACGGGAGTGGTCGGGTTTTGGGATTGGGTCCACTGCACCACCATGGGCGGCAAGGTGGAGGGCCACGCCGCCCCGTCCAAGGGGTAGAGCAGCTCGGGGATTGGGATCGGTTCATCCGATGCGTCACAATACGCCGCGTAATCCGGACAACAGCCGCCGGGGACCAATTCACAGCCCTCTGTGCACTGGCAAGTCCAGCCGTCTTGCCAGGCGTCGCAGATCCCGTTGCAGGTCTCTCCACTGCCGCCGCCGAGGGCGTCTTGGAACCACCCGGGCAGACTCGGATTGGCGCCTTGGGTCAACTGATGAAACACGGTGATCACGGTGATGGTGGTCTCGATGCAGCCAAAATTCGCGAGTCCCTGCACGACGGCTTGTCCTCCCACGCCCGGGTTGGAGCCAAACTTCCCATCCGCTGTTAGGGATCCCAGCGCGGGGGCGGACATGTTGAAGTACACGTCATCGATCGTCTCTTCCACACCTTCTGTGGTGGTTGCAATGAGTGAAAATGTGGCCTTGGCGCTCTGATGAGAGGCGACCACCAGGGTGGGATCGCTGGGCTCCATCCGAAGAGCGACAAACTCGATGGGGAGCTTGAAGGGTGCATCGCCGCAGCCCATGACCTCGATGTCGCTTAGGCCACTCGTGTCTTTGGTGGCCACCTCGGGCGACCCCGTGTCCAGAACAGCGCTGTCTTCAGGTTCCGTGAGATCCGGCTCCGGTGTGATTGGGGTATCGGAGGGTGCGGAGGTGTCCACCCAGTTGGATGGAGATTCCGTGGAGGCGCAGCCAAGCGATAGCACACAAGTGAGCACATACGCGGTCGAAACAAGCCGCTTCGTGGGGAACATGCGGTCCATCACGGGTCTC
Organism: Myxococcales bacterium; assembly: GCA_963578115.1. Lineage (GTDB taxonomy): Bacteria > Myxococcota_A > UBA9042 > CAUZBV01. Next base: position 2,716 of record CAUZBV010000157.1, on the reverse strand, counting down.
CTCTGGCGCCCACCAGCAGAGCACTTCGTTGTACTCGGACGGCCCAGTCTACGCGGGGTGTGAGTGAAAACGCAAATGGAATCAGCAACATCCGGCGGCGTCATCGGGTGAAGCGCCCGACTCATCGCAGCGAATCAGAGTGTAGATCATGCCGCCAAGGACGGCTCCGGCCATGGGAACGATGATGTACAGCCATTGCGTGGACCACATGCCACTTTCGATAGCCGGTCCTAGCGAACGGGCAGGATTCATGGACGCGCCCGTCAAGGGGCCGCCCATCAATGAACCCAAGGCCACAGTAGCGCCAATGGCCAGTCCGGCCAGGTGCCCGACAGCACGACTGTCGGTGGCCACGGCGGTGATGACAAACATCAGAAATGCCGTCAAAACCAACTCAACGACGGCGGCCTGCCACAGCGAGAGGGTCGCCACCGGCAGTGTCACACCCAGGTTGGCATGGTCGCCAAAGACGCTTCGAAGGACCAGCGCAGCCAGGGTGGCCGCCGCGACTTGTCCGATCACGTAGAGAGGGACCTCGCGCCATGGAAAGCGACCAATGGTCGCAAAGGCCAGGGTGACCGCCGGGTTGAAGTGGGCGCCCGAGATGTGGCCGGTGGCGATTACCATCACCATGATCACCAGACCGAATACGGCCGAAACCCCACCGTGGCCCAGGATATCGGGGTGTTGCGTCGCGACGGCGATGGCGCCGCAGCCTGCGAAGACCAGCGCGAAGGTCCCCACCATTTCGGCCCCCACCTTGCGGAGACGATCAGAGACGGAGGAATCGAGAGAGGTTGCCATGGGTCCTACTTCGCGCCACCACCTGCTTTGTCAGAATCCAGCTGGATCTCTTCGAGGAGTTTTTCATCAAAGAAGTCCACCTTGTGCAGCGGCATGACGATGGACGACAGAATATTGACATAGTGTCCGCCGAGGCGCTTGAAGAATCGAGTTAACAAGACCATGGACGTGGTTTCTGCCGCGTTAAAATCGCTCTTGGCGAGTTGTACCAGGAGCTTGTCGCAACGTTTGCCGGCCGATCGACCTTCCTGAATGAGTTCGATGGCTCGTTCTCGATTCTGTTCCCGGAGGATTTTGCTGGTTTCGTTCAGCAACACCATGGCCAACCCCACCAGATCTTCGAGCTCGGTGCGCAGGTCGCTCGCGGGGATTTGGCCGCCTCCGAGGCGATTGATCTCGGAGATGTTTTTCAAATAATCACCGATGCGTTCGACGTCTTTGACCAAGCTCATCAAAAGCAGGCAGTAGGGGATGTGTCCCCGCCCGAGGGAAACGTGCGCGACCACCCGCTTTCGGATCTTGCGCTCGAGCTTGTTCACCTGGATGTCCAGGTCATACACCTTCTTACTCGATTCCAGCGGCAGATCCATGGAGAAGATGTGAGGCTCTACCAGGCCGCCCATCTTTTTCACCGTGAGAAGCATGGTCCGGAAATCGGACGCCAACTTCTCCATGGGTTCACCGGCTCGGAATATTTGCAAAAGCTCCATCCACATGGCAGCTCCTTTTGCTGTCTAGAACAGCGTGCTCAGGAAAAATATCCCTGCTGGAAGAATATAGAATACACCAAACACATAGCCGACCGCCCAGCGTTTGGACTGTGTGGCGAGATCGGCCAACCATAAGGCCATTTTCAATGGGATCTCACGCACGGGCTTGGGCACATACCAGACGAGGATTCCCATCAGGTTAAAAAGTAGGTGAACCAGGGCGATTTGGCGTGCAGCGGTGGCCGTGTCTCCATCGATGGCCATGGACGCGAGCAGGGCGGTGACTGTTGTGCCAATGTTTGCCCCCAACGTGATGGGATATATCTGCTGCAAGGTGAGTAGCCCGGCTCCGGCCAGAGGAACGAGGGTCGAGGTGGTGATGGACGAGGATTGGACCATGACGGTCAGGAGCATCCCCACGACGAATGCCATGGGCCCGCCTGTGCCCAAGAAGCGATTCACGTACCGTTCCAACCGGCGCACCACAACCCCACGCATGACCTTCACAATCAGCGTGAGTGAGGTCAGAATCACCAGCCCGCCCACGATGATCAGGGCTGTGTTTCCGACCCGACCGTCGAGCCCAATCCATTCGATGGCGTTTTGGATGACTGTCCGTCCGGCTTTGAATGCGGCCTTGATGGGGCTATCATAATTGGCTCCGGACGCACCCACCGTCCACTCGGCGATGGTGGCCGATAACCCTTCGAGCAGACCTTTCCCGAAAATGGCTCGCGTGATGAGCTCGACCGGAAGCAGCAGTGCGACGCTCAATAAGTTGAAAAAATCGTGGCAAGTGGCTGCGCTGAACGCGCGCCGAAACTCCACATCCCGGGAAGCGTGGGCCAAGCTGGCAATGGAGTTGGTGACTGTCGTGCCAATGTTGGCCCCCATGATCATGGGAACGGCGGCCGCCACAGCCACTTCGCCCGAGCCAACAAGGCCAACAATGAGCGCGGTGGTCACGGACGAGCTTTGCACGAGCGTGGTGGCCAAGATGCCGACCAGCAAGGCCAGTACGGGGTTCATGTCGGGCGAGAAATACTGGTCCATCACCCCCTTGAAGTTGGCCTTGATCCCACTGGAAAGACAGTCGATTCCGACCAGGAAGATGTAGAGGAGCGCGAACATGATGACCAAATTCAGGACCAAGGATGGGCTGCGGCTGAATTTCCCCCGGTCGAACAGCGCGCTGGTCATGA
>CAUZBV010000156.1:0-7687 GCA_963578115.1 Myxococcales bacterium | reverse complement strand
AAGGTACTGTTGCATTCCCAGCATGACCATCTGAAAGACCCGCTCGCCCGAAGCGGCTAGGGCCTCAAAACCGACGCTTTGATACACCTGTCCAAAAATTCGCCCGGAAGCCTGTGGTCCGCCAATTGACAATCCCAGTTCCGGGAGGACAGTGACTTTGTAGCCCTTCCCGGTATTGGCGCACTTTGCCTTTATGCGCCCATACAGCCACATCTCCGCATAAACTGGGATTCGTACTTTCAGGTCGATGCCCACTTCATTTCCGGCTGGACCCGCCACGATTTCCACGACTTTTCCGGCTACCATGAGGGCATCGTCAAGACTGGAGTATTCGGTGGGGTCCTCTATCGTTACTTCTTCGGTTGCAAGCGCTTCTTCGCCAGATGGGGTGGGCACGGGGAGATTGGCGTTTTCCAGTCGACGTGTGCGGACGACAGCCCCTACTTCCAACGCCGCGACCACAACAGCCTCGTCGTAAATGGCAGCAGGTGGCGCTTCACCGTAGATCCAATTCGTTTCTTCGCCGCCATCTTTGTACTTCTCTCCGAACGCGATGGCTGTCTTGTAGATGGCCTGGTCAACATCTGATTCTTCGACAAGATCGAGAGATTCGTCGTCGAGGCTCGTCGTGATACAACGGCGGATTTCCTCTTTGAACTCATCCATACTTGCGCCACTTGCCGTGGCTGGGGCTCCAGCCGTCTCCGCTTCCATCTGGACCACACTCGTCGGCATGGACCGCATGACCATGGATCCGCCGATGTCGATGTCGCCGTCCGCGTTCTTGTTGCCGTTGGGGCCGCCGTCTCCGTCGCCCAGGGTCGGTTGATCCGTGGTGGTCTCGCGTTGGGTCTCGGCCTCCGGCTCGGACTGCATGCCCGAGCGCTCGACGACCTCGTTGCCCGACTGGGCCACAAAGGGGCCGCCCGTGTCCACGATGCCGGTGGTGGCGTCTTTCTTGTCGTCGTCGCTGTCGCCGCCACCGCCCATGCCGTATTGGTCCAGGAGCGGCTGGGCGCTCTTGCCTTCGACCACCGCATCGGCGACCGCGTCCGCGTGCTTCTCGTGTTCGTCGCCGGCTTTGCCCACGCCGCCCTGGAGGGTGACGCCGGCTTGTTGTTGCACCACGTGGGCCGCTTCGTGGGCGGCGGTGTGGAGATCGGGCGTCTCGGCGAAGGCCACGTCCATGCCGGTGGCGTAGGCTTTGGCGCCGATGGCCTTGCCCGCTTCGGCGGCCGTGGGGCCCGTGTGGGCTTTGACGCCGGTGACGTCGTAGGTGCCAAAGGCGGTCTGGATCTGCTCCAAGAAGGGCAGGGAGCCGCCGGCGCCGGCCACGCCTTGGGCGGCCTTGTCGTGGATGTCGTCTTTGTCTTTGTCGTCTTTGGATTTGCGCTGCACCAGGCTGTCGGTGGGGCGGAGCGCGTCGAGCTGCGCCTCGTAGCCCGGCTCGGGCGGATGGAGCTCTAGAGTCTGCTCGTCGTAGGACTTGCCTTCCAGCTGGATGGCCGGGTTGGTGGCCCGCTTGCGCCGCTTGTTTTCGTGGGCCTGCTCTGCTGACGGCTTGGATGAACCACGTTGGTTCTCCTGGGCTCTGCTCTGCTCTTCAAAATGCGGCGCCACTGTTTCTCCAGGAATTCGACACGATCTGGGAGCGCCATTATATCGTGTTCGACGTCCTCAGCCAATGGGGAATTGCTGAGATTATGGATTGATTCCCAATTGTTCGGCGAGAGCGGCTGGAATATAAAAATGTGTGCAGCTGATGGCGGGGTTCAAGCGGCCCGGTTGGGCGTAGGGATACGCGGTGCGGGAGCGCTTGGAATACTCCTCGAGTCGGACGTAGCCGGCCAGGTTGGCGCACTCTTGCCAGCTGGCGGGCAGCGGCCGGCGTTGGGAGGTGGGCTCACGCGGGTCGGCGGGTCGGAGCCCCTGGCCCGACTTGGCGTGCACGTACATGAACCCGGCGTGGTAGCTGTTCCAGGCGGTCGCCATCAGATCGGACACGGACAGCGCGTTGGCTTCCGTAAAGATGAGGAGGGTGCCCGCCTCGCAATAGGATCGGAACAAGGCCACCATCTTGGCGTCGCTTTGGTTGCGGACCTCGTGAAACCCGTTGCCCACCATAATGATGGCGCCTTCGGTGCTGTCGCCGTTGGTGCGGATGGCCGCAAACAAACTGTCCGGTTTGCCGATGTCCGCGTGGCGCACAAAGCTCATGTTGGTCGGCAGATTGCCCGCTTCTCGCTCGGCGATGGCCGCGTCGATGGCGGCGTCTTCCAGGTCCGCCCCAAAGAAGTGGAGATCCGCGTCCGGTGATCGCTCGAAGCGCTGGCGAGTGGCCTCGCCGCGTCCGAGAGCGTGTTCCACAAAGACCGAATAGGAGAAGTCATGCTCTTTGCAGAAGTGATCCAGGGCGTCGTTGGCGTCCACAAACGTTTTCTTGTTGGCATCCTGGCTGGCCGCGATGTTGGTGGCTCGGTTGACCCACACGGCTTCGCGTCCGGCCACCAGGATGGGTTTCAGATTGCGCATGTAGGTGTGGTAGGCCTCGATGATACCAAAGGGGCCGGGCCCTCGACCGAACACCCGGCGGCCAATGGCCGTGGGGTGAAACGAGTTTCCCGAGTCTTCGTCCAGGGTGCCCACCTGCGCCAAGATGCGCAGCGCGGCTTTGGCCACGCTCCGGTGTTTGTGCGCCAGATCCGCGGCCCGGACGGGATGGCCCGCGGCCAACGCCGCCGTGTGTCCGGCCACGCGAAGGCCCAGGACGATGGGGACCATTCGGTACCCCAACTCAATCTCTTCGAGGGTGGCGAACCAGCCTTTCTGTTCGAACGCTGTGCGGGCCGGGACGTCCTTGCACAGCCAGGTCAGCATACGGACTTCGTGCGTTTCGAGGGTGTTTCCCTCAAAAAGGCGGCGCCAGATCTGAGCGACACCGGCGGGGATGTCGGTGGGGAGGGGCGTGATCGCCTCAAAGACGCGCCGCACTTCGGGATGTCTTGTGATGACAAAGCCGCCTTCGGCGCTGGTCACATACCCGCGGGTTCGCAGGAGGATGAAATCGGTCTCGACCTCCACGGGATCCAAGGGCGTGTCACCGCCTCGTTCGGGGATGATCGCCGTGCAGTTGTCGGGATCGATGACCTCGCCGGCGAGCATGCGATCCAAGATCCCCAACTGCTTGTAGGTGCCGAGCACTTGGCGCAGGAGCCAGAGATCGGGGGGCGCCGTGATGGCGGCTGTGTTGACCACTTGGCGTACGACCCTGTCGGCCCGTGCGATGTGTTCGCCGTCGACCTGGGTGGCGGCTTCCACCAGGGCGGGAGTCAGCGCGTCCAACGTGCTCAATACGATGGGGCCCATCGCCAAAATGTGGGGGACCCCGTCTCGAAAGTTCTTGTAGGCCTCGGCGGACAGAAACGGGAAACCGGCGCTGCTGGTGCCGGTGATGCTACACAACGTGGCTGCGATCGACCGAGCAAAGGGGCGCTCGGTGATGTCGGGAAGGGCCAATACGGTGGATATCGGATCCATAGGCGTATTGGGCCGTAATTTGGGCGGTGTGTCCAGCCCAATACGACGGGTTTTGCGGGGTGCATGAAAAAAGGTGCTGGTGGGTCGGTTCTGTGTGGTTGTGAAGACCTGCGCGTTATTGCACGGTCTCAAAGCCATTGATAGTGATGCGTCCAGTCACGTTGTAGTTTGTGCTCGACACTCGCCGGGCCCACACAGAAATGCGCTCGATGCTGTGTTGGAAGCCGTCGTGTATGGGAATGGTGAGTGTTGTGCTGACCCAATCCTTGCCATAAAAGTCGATATTTCCGTGGTCGGAGTACGTGTCGTCAGCGTAGTGGAGCCGAGCGTACACGTATCCCTTGTAAGTGGAACTGCAGCAGGTGCTGGTACTCCCTTCCACCTTAATCGAGGTCGGGGTGATCAGGTTGCCGTTGTACAGGGGTTCGATGGAAGCGACCTCTTGCCATGATGTGGAATTCATGGACCCCTGCACGGTTCGGTCGATGATGGGTTTGGAGCCCACCAAGCCCTCTGGGTCCGTTTCGTAACCATTGATGGTGACCCGCCCAGTCACGTTGTAGTTTGTGCTCGACCCTCGTCGGGCCCACACCGAGACACGTTTAATGTCTCCACGAAATCCAGCATGGATTGGGATGGAAACTGTTGTGCTGACCCAATCCTTGCCATAAAAGTCGATATTTCCGTGGTCGGAGTACGTGTCGTCAGCGTAGTGGAGCCGAGTGTACACGTATCCCTTATAAGTGGAACTGCAGCAGGTGCTGGTATTCCCTTCCACATGTATGGAGGTCAACGTCATGCGATTACCCTCTTTTAGTGGTTCGATGGAACCGACCTCTTGCCATGATGTGGAATTCATGGACCCCGACACGGTCCGGTCGATGATGGGTTTGGAACGCACCGCTTTTCCCGAGCCCAATTCATCGGCGGATTTGCCCCCCAATGTGGCGGCGTTGGCGGCTTGCAATGCGTAGGGAACCGAGCTGATGGGCACCTTGGCCATCTCGTTGTCGGTGGCTACCTTGACGCCCAGGTGCAGTGCTGCCACATCCAACTGTTGGGTCAGGAGTGGGGTGGTGCTCCCCAGTTGGACGTGAAACCGGCCATTGTGAACCACAACGGCCTGGCTCTCCGACCAGAACCCAGTGGTCGCGTTGGCGTTTGCGTAGAGGGTGAAGGTGATGTCGATGGTTCCGGTGAACGCGCTGTTGCTGGTGTCGAGTTTTCCGCTGTAATGGAGTGTCTTGGGGACGCTGGCCCAAGCGCTCGCGGTGACAATCAGCAAAGCCAACCAAACATACAGTACTGCCGATGCGCGACTCATTGAATCCTCCCTACCCGTCGATGGATGGAAAGAGTCTATCAGAAGTTGAACCGGATTTTCACTGGCTCGTGGGACGGAGGCTTAGCGCACCCAGAGGCGTTGCGATGTGACTTTCAAACGCAGCGTGCTGATTGGGCGCGCTGTCCGGCGCGCCATCTTGCGATGGGAAGAAAACCGTCGGTGGCCGGGCCACCGGCGGTTTGACTGGGCGTTGTTCATCATGGCGTGGGTGAGTGTGTCCTAATCCACCGCAAACACGGTGATCTCGATGAACTCGTAGACGTAATTATTGTTGCCCACGGCATCGCTGATCTCGGTGATCACGACCGGAAAGATGGCCGGTCCCGTGGTGGTGGTGCTGCCGGGAGTGGCCACGTCGGCCAGTGTGCTCGTGACCAGCTTGTCCGTTGTCGGGTCCTTCGTTTCCACTAGAATGTTGGTTACGACCCAGGAGGTGGCCTCACTGGAAGGCGCCTTGGCGTCCGTACGCTGATAATTGAACCCCTCTTCCATCACGGGCGATGGGCCGTCCCACACCATGCCGGCGCCGTCTGTGATCGCGTAGGTTTCGTCACCGTTCAAAGATTGGAATTTATTGCCCGAGTCAATGTAGGTCATCGTGGTTACGTCCGCGATGCCCCAGAAGGTCGCAAAGGCCTCCTGGCCCGCTTTTCGGCCGATGACCAAGGAACCACCGACGGGCACGACCGTGCCCTCGGGGATGGTGTAGCTCTTGTCGGAGTTGGTCTGTTGGAGCACTAAGCCGGACAAGTCCACGCCGTCGCCGGGGATCGGCGGAACCACGTCGTCGACACACTGTCCATCCGCGTCGCAGATTTGGCTGTCGGCGCAGCTTCCGCAGACGCTGCCGCAGAGGTCGTCGCCACAGTTTTTGCCATCGCACGCCGGGGTGCACGTGCCACCCGCACTCAAGGTGAAGACGTATCCGCCCACATCCGAGGGGTAGAGTCCGTCGGCGATGAAGAAGTAGGTGGTGCCGGCGGTCAGCTCCACGGTGAAGCTCTTGTCGCCGAAGAGATCCCCGCTGTAGGCCGTGCAGCCTGCGTCCAGATCCGCGCAGTCGGTGGTCACGGTGATGATGGTGGCTCCGGCCTGGTTGTCTGCCAGTCCGGCCGTGTGTGGGCCGGTCTCGGTGGCTGTGTACTGATACACCACGTCGGGTTTGCCCTCGCCGACGGGTTGTTCACCCTGGCAGCCAGCGCCGGTGGTGTAGACGTCCTGGTGGGTGCTGGAATCCCCGGCGTCCTCAAAGGGGAGGGCGTCGACGACGATGGGCACCGCGCAGGTGTTGCCTTTCGTGGCCGCGAAGTCCGCACATTGGGCCTCGTCGTTGCAGTATTGGCCACCCGGGCACACATCACAGGTGCCACCACAGCCATCATCGCCGCAGGGATCGCTAGAACAATCGGGCGTACAGCATTGGCCCGCCTCGTCGCAGTTCTGGCCCTCGGGGCATTCGCTGCAGGTGCCCCCGCAGCCGTCGTCGCCACAGGGATCACCGGAGCAATCTGCCTCGCAGGAACAATCGTAATAGCCTGCGTCTTCATTCAGCGCGCAGGTGTTGTTGATCTTCTCCGGTGCGATCGCTACGCAATTAATAGCGTAGAGGGTGTCGTTGTCACAGAAGAGGACCGTGTGTTCTGCGCATTGCCCCTCATAGGTCACGTCGCCACACTCGTCGGCGCTGCACCACTTGGGCTTTTCGGGATCGCCCCCGCAGGTCATGCCTTCGGGGCATTCACCACAAGGAGGACCGGTGTCGTCAACGCACATCCCGTCGGTGCAGATTTGGCTGTCGCCACAGGTACCGCACACGCTGCCGCATCCGTCGTCGCCGCACTGTTTCAGCCCGCAGGTCGGGGTGCAGGGAACATCCGGGTCTGTGGTGTCGGGCACGGTGGTGTCGGGCTCGGTGGTGTCGGGCTCGGTGGTGTCGGGCACGGTGGTGTCGGGCACGGTGGTGTCGGGCTCAGCGGTGTCAGCGCCACTTTTCTTATCATCCGCGCTAGCACAACTCGCCACGTGCAAAACACTCGCCGCCATCAAGGCCATCATCCAGAATGTTGTTCGCTGCATGGTCTCTCTCCGTTTTTTGGTCCTCCGCCGGACGGGGGGGGACCTACCATCCGCCACACGCGGGTGCAATCTCTTTTTTTATTTTGGAGAATGCCAATTGGCTCATCACAAAATCATGACGAGGGCGCCTCCCATCATGGCCACGAGTCCACCGATGGCACGGCGACGGGTGATGCGTTCGCGCAAGAAGATGCTGGCGAGGATCACAATAAAAACCACAGAGAGCTCGTTGAGCACGGAGGCGACCGAGGCGTCAGCCCATTTGAAGCCCCCGATCCACAAGAGTATGGATACGTAGCTGCCCAAAAATGCGGCAGGGAAGAGGGTTCGCCAGACCCGCTGGGGTTTGAAGACGTGCAGGGCGGTACGTTCGGATCGGACCAACAGGATCCACACCAACTGGCCCAACACGCCGGCGACCAAGCGGATGAGGGACACCTCCACCAAACCGCCTCTTTCCAACGCCGGCTTGGCGAGTACGATGCCCACCGCCATCAGCGCCACGCCGGACACGGCGAGGACGATCCCGGTGACCCGGTCCTTGGAGCCGGGAGGTGCCACATTCTCATGATGTGTTTTGTCGGTGTTGGCCCAGAGCACGCCGCCCACCACGAGGACCGCGCCCACCAGAAAGCCATTGCCGAGCGTTTCATCGAGGAGGAGCACGGACAATCCGACAATGAAGGGTGCGTAGACACAATTGACGATGGACAAGAGCCCTGCACCCAG
>CAUZBV010000155.1:0-7734 GCA_963578115.1 Myxococcales bacterium | reverse complement strand
CTCCTGGTGTTGTCTGCATGCGGTGGCCCCCCACCGGATATTCACGTGCCTGCCGACTCGATCGATGATTCCGACATCCCACCGCCCGACCCCGATGTGCCACCGCCCGACCCCGATGTGTCCCCGGACATCGTGGCCGGCGAGTGCGACCCGGACAACAACGGAAAGATGCCCACCTTCTGCCCGTGCGAGGAGAACACCGAGTGTGCGGAGGGCTATTGCATCCCGTCCGTGCTGGGCAAGATCTGCACCGAAACCTGTATCGAAGACTGTCCCGCCGGATGGTCGTGCGAACTTCTCACAGGGTTGGGAGACGATAAGGTGTATTTGTGTTTCCCCAACGCGCTCGAACTCCGTGGCCATCTGATGGGCGATGGGTTCGTCCTCTCGTCAAACAACGACCAATTTTCCGTACAACAATCAACCGGGACGCCCCGCATCGTGGGCGTGACCAGCAACAGCAGTTTCACCGTGACCCCCGGTCTTCCCAAGGGAGGCAAGTAGATGATGCGTTATTCAATCTCTCGGAATGTGGCCCCAAAGAGCGCCTGGATCGCTCTAGTCTTCGCCTTCGGCTTGTCGTCGATGGCCCTGGGCGCCGTCCCCAAGATCCTCCACTACCAGGGCTATCTCACCGACGCCACGGGCGCAGCGGTGGATTGTCCGGACGGGCTCGCATGCAACGGCCTGCAATACGACATGACCTTTCGCCTCTATGACAGCGCCCAAGGCGGTGCGATGCTGTGGGAAGAGCAGGTCACGGCTGTTCCCATTCGCCAGGGAGTGTTCGATGTTCTGTTGGGTGCCGCCAACCCCATCGACGCCGGCACCTTGGATTTTGACGGGGTGTATCTGGGTTTGACCATCAATGACACCGCCGAACTCACTCCTCGCCAGCAATTTGCCTCGGCGGCCTACGCCATTCGGGCCGAATACGCCCAGGACGCCACCTCGCTGGGCGGCAAAGCGGCCGCCGACTACGTGGCCACCGATGATGTCGCCGGGCTCTGCATCACCGACGAGGAGTTGGCGACCTTGCTGGCGGAAAAGAACTATTGCACTGAGTGCTATACCGACGCCGACGTGGACATTTATCTCACCGACCAGGGATACATGCCCGGTCCCGGCTATACCGATGGGCAAGTCCAGACCTACCTGGACGCCCAGACCTACGTCTCGGGACCCCACACCACCGACACCGACACCCAGCTCTCGGCCACCCAGGTCCTGCAGATGGTCGCTAACGGCGGATACACCAACGGCCCACACACCACCGACACCCAGCTGACGGCCGCCCAGGTCCTTCAAATCGTCGCGGTCAACGGCGGATATGCCACTGGGCCACACACCACCGACACCCACCTGACCAGCGCAGAGGTGCTCTCCATGGTCAGCACAGGGGGTTATGCCACCGGCGGACACACGGTGGACACAACTCGTTCAGACGCAGAAATCCAGGCTGTCGTCGGGCCACACACCACCGACACCGACACCCACCTGAGCAGCGCAGAGGTGCTCTCCATGGTCAACGGCGGTGGTTATGTCACCGGCGGACACACGGTGGACACGACTCGTTCAGACGCAGAGATCCAGGCGGTCGTCGGACCACACACCACCGACACACAACTCAGCACAGACGAAGTTCTGAAAATCGTCGCTGATGCCGGATTCCTGACGGCCTCAGACATCCCACCGTCCATCCCCAGCGGGATGATCGGGTTCTTTCCAGGGTCTTGTCCTGTGGGATGGACAGACCTGTCGACCAACTTTGGTGGCCGCGCCCTCGTCTTGGCACCCAACGGAGGAACTGCCGGTGCCAACGCCACAAGCGGAACAGCCTTGAAGAATCTAGCCACCAAAACCATCAGCACGGTACCGACACACACCCATGGGCTGGGCGATCATGACCACAAGTTTAGTGCCAACGGCGGTACGAGCTCGGGTGGTGGTCACTCCCATAGCTACTCCAAGCATCAGGGCGGTGAGCCGACTGATGGATGTCGCCAATACGAATGTGGCGGTGGAAAAGCAGACGGCACCAAAACCACATCCAGTGGAGGCAGTCACAGCCACGGATTTTCCATCGGCGGAACCACAGAAAGCACCAGTGGCTCCACCAGCGCAACCGGAGCGGACAGCGTGGATGTCACAATGCCCTACATCCAATTGAGAGCCTGTCAGGCTCCTTGATCGCGGGAGACCAGAAAAGGCGCAGTCCCTTCAAGGACACTTGTGTGGGTAGTTAAGATCTAACCCGGCTCGCCGCAGTCTTCGGGGCACGTGCAGGGATCTTCCCCGATACCGCACGCCCCATCTCCACAAGCCGTACAGATCCGGCAATCGCAATCGGCCCAACCGCAGCTGGAATCCCCCGGCGACCAGAGACCTTTTTCTTTAGACACGAGGCCCGGGCAACACACGTCAAACTGGTCGCTCAGGTTGAACTCTTCGCCCTCTTGCTTACATGCCAGCGGGGCACAGGCGGTCCACGGTTCGTCCACGCAGCTCCAGAGACCGGAACCACAGAACACCCACTCGACAACCGCCGGGCCGTTGCCACAGTTGGCCCACCAGCCTTCCGATTTAGTGCCGATCTTGTCGCACGCGATGGTGCATCCCGTGCAGGGCATTTTCTCCACGAGGTCCCCGGTACAGGTGTTGTACCAACCTTCGGCCGGATCCGTTTTGCACTCCAACGCGCAGGGAGGCTCATCGTTGGCGCACTGGCAAAAGGGCAGCGACGGACCATCCGGACACGTCCAATCGGACCCGCCCGCGTCCATCACGCAATGTTGACCCGGACAGCCTGCGCCGGGCAGGCCGTCGCAGTTCCACGCTCCGTTGCTGCAGGTGCACCAGGGTTGGCTCTCGTATAGACCCGGACAAGGTTGCTGGGCCGCCTCTTCTTTGTGGCAATAGCCGGGACATTGCGTCTCGGGTTTGTCCATGCACAGAAAACCCAACGTCGAGCACGCACAATGCGGGACTTGCTGCCCGCCAGCACAGGTGTGGAATGTGGGCTCGTCCGTGCAAGGAGGCGTTGCCGGCGTGTCCTCGGGCGCAGGCGTGTCTTCCGGAGGCGCGGGAACATCCTCGGATGCAGGCGTGTCTTCCGAAGGCGCCGGAGCATCCTCGGGCGGAGCCGGGACATCCTCGGGTGGTGAGACCTCCATCACATCGGTCCCAGAATCGCTTTTGTCATCCTTGGAGCAGCTCACCACGCAAACCACCCACAAGAACAGGCTGATTAATCCAAAAACTCGCAACGACATCGCAGCACCTCCAGCCGATCCAATCCGGCAGGACCGGCTTCCGCATTCCTATCTTGCGGGTGAAGCGGACGCTTTGGCAAATCAATGGGACGAATCCCACAGCACCGGTCGAACAAGCCAATCAATCCTGCTATGCTCGGAAATTCGAGGAGGCTTTGGTTCATGAACTGTCGACGAATGACGCTCTTGGCAACCGTTGTGTTGCTCACAGTTGGCTTATCCGGCTGCACCTATGTGATGAAGACCGCCCAAGGACGAAAGGCATTCAAGAAAACCGAGAGTGCACTCCAAAAAACCAACGCGCTCATGACCGCCGATGCGCGAAAGAAGGCGTTTGCGCTGATGTTCTTGAAAAAAGACGGCGCCGACCTTCAACAAGCCCCTTATCCGGCGTTTACTCGGAAAATAGCGGCCTTGGCCGATGTTCGAAATAAGCTAAAACCGATTCAAGCGGCTGTGCAGCGGCTGGCGCGCGAGTATGACCGAACCGTGGGCAAGAAGAAGCGGGTTCGATCAGACGACCAACCTCGATGGGGGCAAGTCCAAAGCATCATCCAACGCTTGAAGGCCCAACATTCCGCCGCAAGGGGGGTCGCAAACCGCTACCAATCTGCATCCAAAGCTCTGGCCAAAGACGCCAAGAGCCACCGCATTGGCAAGCTCAACGTGGCCAAGTTAAGCAAGAAACTAAAGAGTGCTCTGAAAAAGATCACGCCGGAGCTCGGCAAAGCGCAGCGCAAGATCAAACAAACCGAAGCTCTCTTGTTGAGCAAGGAAGGCAAGTGGCCCGCGGCCAAACTCGCGAAAAAACGTTCGATTCTGGGCAAGATGCGCCAACAGATGGGCGTGGTGGAGGCCTCCACCAGCCGCATCCATGCCGCCAACAAATACTTTACTCGAGTGACCGGCCAACAAAAACACGCATGGATCGGACCGGGCACCCGCCTGTTCAACATTGTGGACCGCATCAAAAAAGATGTTGTCGCCATCAAGAAAGCGGCGGCCAAGCTGCGGTCTCTGGAAAAACAATTGCGCTCCAAGAAATAGTAGGATAGCAAACGCCCGATGAGCTCATGGACTATCGATAGCTGGAAAAGCAAGGTAGCGGCCCAACAGCCGAGCTACCCCGAGCCGTCCGCCGTTCAAGCGGTGCAACAACGCATCCGGTCGTTCCCGCCCCTGGTCTTTGCTGGAGAGGCACGCAACCTCCAGGCCGAGCTGGCCCGCGTCGCCGAGGGACGAGCCTTCTTGCTCCAGGGCGGGGACTGCGCCGAGAGTTTCGCCGAGTTCCATCCCAACACCATCCGAGACACGTTCCGGGTCATGCTGCAGATGGCCGTTGTGCTCACCTATGGGGCCACCTGCCCCGTGGTCAAAGTGGGCCGTATAGCGGGCCAATTCGCCAAACCCCGTTCGTCCGATAATGAAACAAAGGATGGGATCACGTTGCCGAGTTACCGGGGCGACATGATCAACGGCATGGCGTTTGACGCCAACGTCCGAGTACCCGATCCCGAACGCATGATCCAGGCCTACAATCAATCGGCGGCCACCCTCAACTTGCTGCGCGCTTTCGCTCAGGGCGGCTATGCCGATCTGCACAAAGTGCACCAATGGAACCTGGATTTTGTGGCCGACAGTCCCGCTGCGAACAAATATGAAGACTTGGCCGGACGGCTGGACGAGACCCTGTCTTTCATGGCCGCCTGCGGATTGACCAGCGAGACCACACCTCAAATCCGGGAGATGTCGTACTACACTTCCCACGAAGCACTGCTCCTGCCCTACGAGCAGGCCATGACACGGGTCGATTCCACCACCGGCAACTGGTTCGACACCTCGGCTCATTTCTTGTGGATTGGAGACCGCACACGTCAGCTCGACAGCGCCCATGTGGAGTTCCTTCGCGGCGTCGGCAACCCCCTGGGCTTAAAAATAGGCCCGAGCTGTTCACCCGATGAGTTGCTCCAGCTCATCGATGTGCTCAATCCCCACAACGAGGCCGGTCGTCTGACATTGATTGTGCGCATGGGGGCCACTGCGATCGGCAACCACTTACCCGGGCTGATTCAGGCCGTGCAGCGAGAGGGAAAAGTCGTGGTCTGGTCGTCTGATCCCATGCACGCCAACACGGTCAAAAGCACCACGGGCTACAAGACGAGACATTTTGATTCCATTCGCGACGAAGTACGTGCCTTCTTCGACATTCATCGCGCTGAAGGGACCCACGCGGGCGGCGTCCACTTTGAGATGACCGGTCAAGATGTGACGGAATGTGTGGGCGGTGCCGAAGAAATCACCGAAGACAACCTTCAAGACCGCTATCACACGCATTGTGATCCACGGCTCAATGCGAGCCAAGCGCTGGAGCTGTCGTTCCTCCTGGCCGAGCGCTTGAAAGAAGAACGCCTCTATCGCGTGGCACAGAGCTAGCACGCCCACAACACCTCGACGACAGTACGCTGCTTGACCGACCGTCCATTCGGCGCTATTGCACCCCTAACCCCAGCGGAAAGGAACACTCATGGCGGATTTATGGTTGAAGGCATTTCACTTGGTCGGGCTCATTTTTTGGGTCGGCGGCCTTCTGGTCACCACCCGCATCTGCGCCATGCACGCAGTTGAAGCGGAAGTGATCGTACGCAATCGCTATGCGGCGCTCGAAAAACGCTTCTTCTGGGGCATGGGCACCGCGGGCCTCCTGGTGGCGCTGCTCACCGGGGTGTGGCTTTTGGTCAACCAAGGTTTCGGCCAACTTGACGCTGCCACGGTAGGCGCTGGATTTCACATCAAGCTGACCTTTGTGGTGTTGCTGATCATCGTGCATTTCTTGGTGGCCAAAGGGATCACCAAATTGGGCGAGACCACCGATGTGGCACCAGCCGGAAAATTCAAGGCCTATCACGTCATCATTTCGGTCCTGATGTTGGCCACGCTGATTGCGGTGTTGCCCATCCGACAGATGATGTACGATAAGAAAGTGCAGGAAAACGCCGAAAAGGCCACCACCGAAGCGCCGGTCACCGCTCCCACGAATCCGTAGTTAGACTGTCGTAACGTCGTTCGGGCGAATCACTAGGGTGTCCAGGATTCGCTGCACTCTGTCCACTGGCAGTGCACGGAGCCCGCACCACCAGGCGCACAAAATTGGTTCGCGTTTCCACCCCCGCAGGGCTGAGTGTCGCCCAACTCACATTCGCTCTCGTTTGTTGCCACGCAGACCCCAGACCAAGCGCATTGTGTAGTACACGTCTTTTGCTCGCACAGAATGCATCCCACACCGCTGCCATAGCCGATCGTGCCAGGAACACAGGCCCCCTCGTTGCCGCACGCCAACCACTGACATTGGTTGTTGCAGACCTGCATGCCACATTTGTTCCCACAGGGCTGAGTGGCTCCCTGGGTGCAAACGCCCGGATTCTCGCACTGCCCAATGTCCGTCCATTGACACGTCGGCGAACACACTTGAGCCTGGCTGCCACAAAAACCACACGGCACAACTTGCGAGGTGCCCGGCGTACAAATGGCCGTCGTTGAGCACTCGCCAAACGCTCCCCACTGGCACTGGTCGGTACACGTGCTGGTTTCACTGCCGCAGGACGCCCCACAGGCCTGAGTCTTCGTTTCCCCGGGCGTACACACACCCGGATTCTCACAAGCGCCGAAGGTCCCCCACTGGCACAGGTCGGTACATGTTTGCGTCTTTGTTCCGCAGCCCTGGCAGTTTTGTGCATTGGTCGAAGCGGGGGAACAGGCCCCTTCATTAATGCAGGCTTGGGCCGGATCCCATTGGCACGTTGGCCCACAGAGAACAAACTGATACCCGCACATGCCACAGGGTTGTGCCGTCGTCAGTCCGGCCTGACACACGCCCTGATTGTTGCACCCACTGAATCCACCCCACGCACATTGGTCGGAGCACGTACGCGTTTGGTTGCCGCAGAAGATACACGATTGAGACTCGGTCATACCAGCGCTACAGACCCCTTCGCCCATGCATGCGCCCCATTGGTTGTTGCTTCCACAGCTTTGTGTGCCGCAGTTGCCGCAGGGTTGGCTTTGACCAGCCGCACAGGCACCTTGGCCTTCGCACTGACCCCATTGGCAGGAGCTCGTGCAGGTTTTTGTTCCACCGCTCCCGCAGGGTTGACTGCTACCGGCGCTGCACACTCCTTGCGCTCCGCAGGTCCCCCAGTCCCCCCATTGGCACGAATTGGTGCAGTTTCTCGTTTGAGAGCCGCAGTTTCCACAGGTTTGATTTTCCGAGGTTCCAGATGCGCAGACTCCCTGTCCCTCGCAACTCCCCCAGCCTCCCCAATAGCATTGCTCCGTGCATGTTCTCGTTTCAGTGCCGCAGTCTCCGCAGTTCTGGCTGTCGGTGGCCCCCGGCGAGCAGCTTCCCTCACCGGCACAGCTCGCCCACAGATTATCGTCTCCACACGTTTGCACGCCGCAAGTGCCG
>CAUZBV010000154.1:0-7745 GCA_963578115.1 Myxococcales bacterium | reverse complement strand
TCGCCTGCTCGTCAATGACGGCACCGGCCACTTCACGCTCGACGACAGCGTCTTTGAAGGAGCGAACACGCCGGGCACGCTGGGCATGGCGGTCGCGGATCTCAACGACGACGGCCGGCTGGACGTCGTGCAATCTCAGGGCGAAGTTGCGAGCCCGGACAAGGTGTTTTTCGGTACCGGCAATGCGGTCGACACCGCCCCACCGGTGGTCACCCTGCTGAAGTCCGCGCTCGACCAGAGCACCCTTCAAGTATGGGCTCGTATCCATGACCACAAGAGCCCGACGATGCCGCACGACTGGCAGGAGGTGAACCTGGAGTACGCCATCGATGGCGGGGATTACACCGCGCTTCCGCTGCGCTGGTACGGCGAAAGCTTGTGGCACGCCCAAGTCACGTTGCCCTCGGGCCAGACCGCGTCCTATCGCCTGATTGCCCGGGACGCCCGTGGCAATGAAACGATATCCGAATCCGTCACGGCAGACTTGCCCCAGCCGAACCCCAGCCCGGAGTCGCCCCCCGAGACAGACACCGACGTGAGCCCACCGGTCGACACGTATCGCCCGGGTCCGGACGAATCACCGACAACACAACCGACTTCGAATGCTTCTTCCGGCGGCTGCTCGGCGGGCAACGCCAACCGCCCTGCCCCTCTCACTCTCCTCGTAGTAACGATACTCCTGGCCCTGTGTACACGCCGGTTTTTCGTTACTCCGTCTCGGTGGGCAAACCCTGGTCTGCCCAGCCGATGGTGCCGCCGTTGAGACTCTTGACGTTGCGATAGCCCAAGGACTGGAGGACGAGCATACCTGAGATGGACATGTTTCCCCGGAAGCAGGCGGTGACGATGAGCGCGTCGAGATCGTCCGGAAGCTCCGCCTGGCGCTCCGCCAACTCGGCCACGGGGATGTGGACCGCGCCGGCGATGTGCTGTTTGGCGTAGGCGTCCGCGCTCCGCACGTCGAGCACGATCGGCGCGTCGGAGACCTCGTGAAGCGCCTTCAACTGAGCCGCTTCCAGGGTGTTGTGCGGGTTGCGCGAATTCTCCACCAGGCTCACGAAGAGCTGCTCCTTGGGGCTGGGCTCCGCCTCCTCGACGTCGGCGTGCGTCACCTTGAACTGCGGGAAATGACGTTCGAACGAAGACGCGTACTTGAAGGCGTTGTCGGGAAAGATCACCACGACGACGGCATCGGGGTTGTCCTCAATGACCTTGAGCGCGCCCGCCAAGGCCATCCCCGAGCTGGGACCGGCGATGAGCGACTCCTCCCGGTTCAAACGAAGACACATCGCAAAGGCCTCATCGTTGCTCACACTCACCAACCCGTCGTACTCATCCGGAAGAAAGAGTTTGGTCTGTCCCAGCTGCTTCAAGGAGCGCACACCAGGAATGTCATGGCCCTCTTCGGGGTACACGCCGATGACCTTGATGTCGGGGTTCTTCCCTTTCAGGAAACGACCGTTGCCGGTGATGGTCCCGCAGGTCCCCAGGCCGGCGACGAAGTGGGTGATCCCACCGTCGGTCTGGTGCCAGATCTCAGGGCCCGTTGAATTCAGATGAGCGCCGGGGTTGGCCATATTCTCATACTGGTTGAGCATGTGAAAGTTCGGTTGTTCTGCAAGTTCCGCGGCACGCGCGATGGCCCCCTCGGGGGCACCTGGAGCCGGTCACAACGTGTCGTCCAACTCTTCGACATTGGATCCAAAAAAGCGCAACATGGCGCGCTTTTCGGCCGGAATGGCCTTGGAGAGCGGCGTGGAGAGGGAGTAGCCTTTGGCGTTGGCCATCATGGCCAGGCCCATGCCCGTGTTGCCGCTGGTGGGTTCCACCAACGACTGGCCCTCATTCAGAATACCCTGCTCCTGAGCGTCATGGATCATGTTGGCTGCGACGCGGTCTTTGACCGAGCCAAAGGGATTGTACCACTCCAGCTTGGCGTACACCTTGGTCTGGGTGAAGGGCACGGTTCGGTTGAGACGCAAGAGCGGCGTGGGGTTGTCCACGTTCGAGAGCATCTCCAAGATGTTGTCGTAGACGCGTGTTTGATAATTGGGCACGTTCAAATCTCCCGCTTTCTTGAAGAGACAACTCTTCGCGCAAGTGTCTTTTAGACCGCATTCCAAATCAAGTGGCAACTAAAAGCAAAGGGCAACGCCTGACAACACAAAATTGGGTCGCAACCGTTTTCCGCCGGGGGCGCGTTGCCCTGCTCAAACGCTTTGTGGTACGGTCCCGCGAACACCACGCAGGAGACCCATGGACTTCTTTTCGGAGATTCTGAATTTCGAGAAGTACGGTGACGCCACCGTCTACTTCATCATGGGACTGACGGCCACGATCATCTTCATGATCCGCTTGGGTATAGCGCTGTTTTTCGGCGACGACGGGGGAGACTTTGAGCTGGACGAAGGCGGTGGCCTTGCGGATGCCAGCGATGCTTCGTTCCAACTGTTTTCGCTTCTTTCGGTGACCGCGTTCTTTATGGGCACCGGCTGGATGGGTCTGGCCTGCCGCTACGACTGGGGCCTGGGGGGAGGCGTCTCGTTGGCCATCGCGGTGGGCTTCGGGATGTTCATGATGGCCCTGGCGGCCTACCTGATGAAATGGGTTCACAGTCTGAGCGAAGAGAAGAGCTACGACACAACCACCGCGGTGGGCACCTCGGCCCGCGTCTACCTCACCGTGCCGGCCAAAGGCCAGGGCGAGGGTCAAATCGAGGTCAACGTATCCGGACGCCGAAAAGTGATGCGGGCCGTGAGCGCCGGCGACGAACTCGCTGCGTTTACATCCGTCACAGTGATCGCTGCCCAAAACGACGAGACGTTGGTGGTGGAAGCCAAAGAGTCATAAGGAGAAAACAATGATTATCGGATTTGTAAGTGCCCCGGGCACCTTGGGCCTCATCGTTGGCGTTGTACTCATGTTGCTCTTCGTGCTGGCCATTTTGGTCCGCCAATACCAGCGGTGTCCCTCCAACCGGATCCTGGTGAAGTACGGTCGCGTGGGCGGTCAGCAGGCCGCGCGCTGCATTCACGGTGGCGCCACGTTCGTCGTGCCGCTCTTCCAGGATTTTGCCTATCTGTCCCTGGAGCCGATGACCATTGACATCGATCTCACCAGCGCCCTTTCGAAGAAGAACATTCGGGTCAGCGTACCTTCCACGTTCACCATTGGCATCAGCACAACGCCCACCATCATGAACAACGCCGCCGAGCGTCTCCTTGGGTTGAATGAATCCACCGTTTCTCACCAGGCACGAGACATCATTCTGGGCCAGATGCGTTTGGTCATTGCGACCCTCTCCATTGAAGAGATCAACCAGGACCGTGAGAAGTTCCTGGACCTGGTGAACAAGAACGTGGGTTTTGAGTTGAACAAGATCGGACTGGACGTCATCAACGTGAACATCCGCGACATCACCGATGAGTCGGGCTACATCGAGGCCATCGGCAAGAAAGCGGCCGCCGAGGCCATCAACAAGGCCAAGGTAGAAGTGGCCGATCAGGAGAAGCTGGGTGCCGTGGGTGAGGCCAACGCGTTTCGCTTGAGAGAAGTGCAGGTGGCCGAACAGAACGCCCAATCGACCATGGGTCAGAAGCAGGCGGAACGTGATCAGCGAATCAAGGTCGCCAGTCTGGAGGCCGAAGGCGTCTCCGGCGAGGCCACCGCGTCGCGCGAACAGGACGTGGCCGTGGCGGAGCAGACGTCGTTGGCCCACCAGGGAACCAAAGCCGCGGATATGGAAAAGCGTATCAAGGTGGCGGAGCTGGAAGCCTCTGCCGTTCAGGGAGAAAACGAGTCTCGAGCCAACATTGCCCAGTACAACGCGACATTGGCCGAGCGGGAGGCCGAGGCCAAGCGGCGCGGGGAAGTGGCCATGGCCAACGCAGAGCGCGACGTGCTGCAGGCCGAGAAGGACCAGGAGATCGCTCGCCTGGAGAAGGACGAGCTGGCCCAGCAACAGGTGGAGAAGGCCAAAACTGAGGTGAACGCCGAGGCAGAAGCGGAACGCATCCGCCGCATTGCACGCGGTGAGGCCGACGCCATCCTGGCCAAGTACCTAGCGGAAGCCAAAGGTGTTCAGTCCGTCTTGGAGGCCAAGGCCAAAGGGTACGAGCAGCTATTGGACGTGTGCGGAGACCAAAAACACCTGGCGCCCACGCTCTTGATGGTAGAAAAGATGCCCGAGCTGGTGGCCGAACAGGTCAAAGCGATTCAGAATTTGAAGATCGACAAGATCACGGTCTGGGACTCGGGGAGCGACGACGGACAAAACGGCACAGCAGGCTTCTTGCGTAGCCTCATCCATTCGCTGCCCCCCATGCACGAGCTGGCGAAGCAGGCGGGCATTGATCTGCCCCAGGTGTTGGGCGCCGTGGCGGCCAAGGCCGCAGCGCCGAAGAGCGGCAACGGTGCATCCGCTGCGCCCAAAACAGACACCCCAGCCGCATCCGAGTAACGAATGGGGTGCCACCCAATTCTTGAAAGGGCTCCTTGGCCCTCCTTCCCCCAACCCAGTCCACTCTCTGAATGCCGACCATGGCTTAACGACAGCTCGGTCAGCGGACCAAAATGTGTCCTGCGGGACATTCCGCACAAGGTCGAACAACCGCGACTTTGTTAGGGGTGTCTTCCGCCCCCAATGCTGCTATTATTCTCCTTGTTCACTCTCAGCACTGTTCACACGCACGAGGAGATGGCGATGCGTTGGTTAAGCACAGCATGGGTATGTGCTGGGCTTTTGGTTTTTGCAGGATGTGAAGGAGACTCCGGCGATTCTGACCTGAACTGCGGTCTCGGAGCCCATGAAGAGAATGGGCAGTGTACACCCGATGGAAACAACGCGGATACAACGGACACAGGTCAGAACGACGCTGAAAAGAGTATTGAAGGATCCTTCACGATCACCAACGCCATGGAGGTGAAAACACTGGATGGGGTCACGTCCATATCCGGGGATCTGACGGTAAATGCACCGGAATTGACCTCGATTGAGTTGCCGTCCGTCGCCTTTGTGGGTGGCAACCTGGACATGAAAAGCGACGACGTCCTGACGTCGATCTCTCTGCCTGCACTCACGGAGGTAGGTGGCTTCCTGTCGGTGTCCAGCAACACCGCCCTGACCTCTTTCTCACTCCCTAAACTTCACCTCAGTGGGCGGCCAAATAGACTTGAGGGACAACGCCCTACCCTCATTACACCTACCGGCACTCCAAGCCGTGGGTAGCGGCCTGTGGCTGGAGAGCAACGGCTCCCTTGCCTCGTTCGACCTCCCCTCACTTTCCAAAGTGGGGGACGAACTGAAAGTCTACTCCAATGACAACCTGACCTCGTTTTCCCTTCCGGAACTCACTGAAGTGGGGAACGATTTTGACGTCTGGGGCAACATCGCGCTCACCTCCATCAGCTGCCCCGTCCTTTCGAAGATCGCCTACAATCTCATCATTCAAGACAACCCGCTATTGGCCAGTACCTCGTTCGACCTCCCTTTACTCTCCAAAGTGACAAACAGCGTGTGGTTGTCTGGCAACAAAACCATGACCTCGTTCGACCTTTCTGCACTGTCCCAAGTGGGTGACAACCTGTCGGTGCACGACAACGACGCCCTGATCTCGTTCGACCTTTCTGGACTCACCAAAGTGGGCGGTAGCCTGCAGATGGGTCACAACCCCGCCCTTGCCCAATGCCTGGTCGAGGCCCTTGTGGAGCAGGTTGAGGCTGGTGACGGGATCGCGAGCAACATCAAAACCGATGGCAACAACGGAGGGTGTACATGCGCCGAAGTCAACAGCGTGTTGGAAGCCACCTGCCCCGAGTTCTGATCCAGTCTGTTCCGATTTGCGCTGACCGAAGCCAAAGAAAAACCGCAACGGTGCAGCCGCTGCGCCCCAAAGCTAGGGGCACAGAAAGTGGCGTACGGCCTGATTGAATTCCTTGGGCCGCTCAAAGTTGATGGCGTGTCCCGCGCTGTCGAATCGAAGCAGCTCCGCGTGGGGAATGTGGGCGGCGAGGTGCTCCCCGTGGCTGGGGGGAATCAACTGATCGAGCTCGGCCGTCATCACCAGCGTTCGCTTCGTGATGGTGCCGAGGTGGTCGGATACGTTGTGTTCGCGAATCGCCGCGTATTGGGCGTGCAGCACCTGAGGCGTGGGCATCCATTGGAGCGCTTGCGTGACCAGATTGTCGATGAGCGCTCCGCTTTGTTGAAGCATGGCGTCACTAAAGGAGAGCGCCACCAGCTCCTGTGCTACCGCTTCCATGTCCACATCCGCCAGCTCGTTGGGATCCTCGACCCGGAGGTCCAGTCCCACCCGTTGACCCACTGCGGCGATAGTCTCCTCACCAAAAGCGCCCAGATGCGCGGTGGTACAGGCCAGAATGAGGCCATCGACCCGGTCGGCGTGGCTCAGGGCCAGGTTCAGCGCGATCATCCCACCCATGGACAGGCCCAAGACGTGGGCTTTCTCGATTCCGCAGACGTCCAGAACCGACAGCGAATCCTGGACCATCTGCGCCATGGAATAGGGACCCGCCGGCGCCTCGGAGCGACCGATGCCGCGGTTGTCCACGAGCACACATTGAAAGTGTTTGCTCAGCCAGGGAACCTGCAATATCCAACCGGTCTGGTCGACACCGAACCCCATCAACATGAGCAGTGTGGGGCCTTCCCCCACCAGGTTGTAATGAATCGATGCCCCGGAACTGTCTGTCGTTGGCATGCGGCTCCCCTTCGACGGTCCGTTGAACACAGACCCACCATACTCTCAATGCGGCGCGGATGTCACTTGGCACCCAAAGGGTGCGCTCCCCTCATTCGACCCTGTCTAGGGATCGCAGGACATCTTGGGCTCGGATCCATCCTCGCAATAGGCTTGGGAGGGTGAGGGGCACTTCGCAGAAACCGGCCCCTCGTCGGTACAGCAAACCTCACCATTGAAGAGGGAACAGTCCGAAACGTCGCACCCCAGCGTCCCGCACAAGAAGCTCTCTGGCTCCGACTCGCAGACCCACGCGCCGTCTTTGCACACCGCGTCGGTTTCCGCATCCGAATCACAAACACAGCAGGTGGTGACTTCTCCTGTGCATTGGGCGGACGGGGTGTCTCCGACCGACGTGCCGGCATCCTTTCCGTTTCCGCCGCTCTCGCATGCCAACGCAAAAGCCGTACAAACAAAACCAATCAGCAGTATCAAACGCAACGGAACCTCCCCGAACCGCTGTCGCAGCGTACCACAACGCCCGAAATCCCTTCCGGTCGGGTGCCACCGGACTGGAAACCCTTGGCCTTTGCAGTCACGCTCTAAGGTCGGTAGGCTTCTTCCTGCGGCCAAGGAGAAAATCATGCGCCCACTCACACGGATTCAATGGCTCTTCCTACCCTGCTTGCTGATCCTGGCTCTCTCGGGTTGTGAAGCGGCTGGCGACGACGACGAGTCGCCCACCAACAATGCGACGATGATCCGGATACACAACGTCTCCGCCCATGACTTTGAGAACATCATCGCGGGTGACCACTTCTACGGCGCGGTGGACAGTGGTGCGTTCAGCGAATACGCAGACCTCGGCGTCGCCTATCACTACAACTACGTCGAGCTCACGGCCGACGGTGCAGACTTCGTGCTTCAGCCCATCGATTTTGTCGGGGAGACCCCGTTGGGATCCGGCCATTTCACCTACGAGATCGACATCACGGACTTGGATGCCCTCCTTCTCAACATGTCGACCGTGGAAGATGAGTCGCCGTA
>CAUZBV010000153.1:0-7810 GCA_963578115.1 Myxococcales bacterium | reverse complement strand
CCATTATGGATCGACACCGCGGGGCCGTTCGGTTGGAACATGGCGCACAGCAAGGCGTCATTGCTCGTTTGGAGTTCACCGAATTGGCGACGAAGGATGTCGAAGGGCGCGCGCCTTAGTTTTCTCGGCGCGATCGGTAAAAGGACTCGATGGTCTCTTTGGTCGAGAAGAGCGGCTGGAAGTTCATTTCCGTCGAAGCCAAGCCGCCGTCAGCTACCCAGATGTAGGTGAACATGTCGGCCAGGACCGGTTGTGGTTCCACAGTGTCCCCTTCCCACAGAATCTGGGACAGCGGGGCGGCGCTGAGCTCGGGTACGGACGAAGGCCGGCGACGACCAATGCGTAGGCCAACGCTTAATGGCAACGCACCGTCACCGACAATGTTGAACGAGCCTTCGACGTCATGGCGAACGGCTTGGCAGTAGGCGCGTGATACGTCTTGTTCGTGCACGAATTGCAAGGGCGGATCCAGATTTCGCACAATCGGCACCGAACGTTGGCCCAGGTAGTCGGTCATGAAGTTCTGGACGGTAGGACCCAGTACCAGCGCGAAACGGAGTGTTGTGACCATGATGTCTGTTTCGAGCAAGAAGTTGTTCAATTCCTGTTCGGCTTTGACCTTGTCTTGGACCCATTCGCTTTCGGCTGTTGTGGCCAGAGGAGTTCGCTCCACCAAATGCGTGGGGTGAGTGGGCAGAGCTCCGTAGACCGCGGTTGTGCTGGCGAAAACGGCCTTGGGAACATGGCGTCGGTCCAGCGCGCTGATGATCTGACGAACTTCATTCGCCTGGTCCAACTCGGCATTGCCAAAGTCGGACAGGTACCCCATGTACAGAAGCGTGTCGATGTCCTCTGCGTCAATAATGTCCGAAAGTTGATTGTCGGCATTGTCAGCCGCCAGGTCCATCTCATGGTACGAGATCTTCCGTTGGAGGCGATGGGGCCGCACGGGTCCGATCGAAACGACGTTCGTAATAGCAGGATCTTCAAGCAATGTGCTGCGCACCATTTTTCCGATGACGCCGCCATCACCCAATAGACATATAGATCGTGAGGTCCTTGGCATGGCGGGTTTTTATAGGGGATCAGAGCGTTTGAGTCAATGAAGAAGGCAGCTATTCGTTCCATGGCGTAGTCAAGAAGGCGAGGCTTGACGGTTCCTCTCCGCTCGTTAGGATGACGATTGTGAGCAGTGTGATCCGAGTTTTGGACGACCATGTGGCCAATCAAATTGCCGCCGGTGAGGTGGTGGAACGGCCGGCGTCTGTGGTGAAAGAGCTTGTGGAAAACGCCATTGATGCGGGAGCCACTCGCATTCGAGTGGAATTGGAAGAGGGGGGTAAATCTCGGATTCGTGTGATTGACAATGGGTCGGGCATGTCGGGCGAAGACGCCATGCTGGCGTTGATGCGCCATGCAACAAGCAAGGTGCTGTCCGCAGATGATCTGAAACAAATCGGTACGCTGGGGTTTCGCGGCGAGGCATTGCCTTCGATTTGTTCGGTGGCACGTCTTCGTTTACGCACTCGGTTGCACGACGCCGTGGAAGGCGTTCAAGTGTTAGCGGAAGGGGACCAATCTCCGCAATCCAGCCCATCGGGCGGGCCCCCCGGCACAGACATTCAGGTGGACGATCTCTTTTTCAATACACCGGCTCGTCGCAAGTTTCTTCGTCGGGCGGCAACAGAGATGTCGCGTATTACGGAGGTGATGAATCGCTTCGCATTGGGTTGGCCAATGATCCACTTTACGGTGGTCCACAATGGTCGCAAGAGAGCCGACTATCCGGCGGATACGACGTTGATGGGCCGCATTGTTGGTGTACTGGGGCGCGAGGTATGCCAGCGGCTCTTTCCGGTTCGACTGGAGTCGGGGTACTGGTTGATCGAAGGATTGGTCGGTGAACCCAGTCTCTCCCAATCCAATGCACGGAGTTTGTATTGTTATGTCAATCAGCGCTTTGTTCGAGACCGTGTACTCAACCACGCGATCAGTCAGGCCTATGCGCATGTGTTGGATCGGGGGCGTCACCCGGTTGGTGTCTTGTATTTGTCCCTTCCAGCGGATGAGGTGGACGTCAACGTGCACCCGTCCAAGGCGGAAGTTCGTTTCTCCGAGAGCGGCGCCGTGCATGCGTTCATTTCTCGAGCCATCAAACTCACTTTGACCGAAGAGCCATGGGCCGAGGGGACAACGACTCAACCGACGTCGTCTCCGGCGCCTTCCGAGGCTACGGGGTACGTTTTGGGGCTCATGGGTGCACCGGGCCAGGTGCCGGTGTCGAGCGTGGAGGCGCCCCCGGGATCCCATTCTCCGACCATAGAGGCTGTAATGGACCCGACAGCGGGCTCCACAGCGCTGACGAGCCCACTCGGTGACGCTCCCGATGACCCCACGTTTCCAGGATTCTTCCAACGCGTGCGAGTTGTGGGGCAAGCACACCATCAATATCTGGTTTGTGAGTCTCCGAACGCCTTGCATTTCATCGATTATCATGGGGCACAACAGCGGGTTTTGTACGAATCGCTTCGTACGTTGTTGGCATCCGGAACTCTACCCGTTCAACGATTGCTCTTCCCGGCACAATTGGCCCTTGAGCCATCCATGGTGTCAGCGGCCCAATTACACAGCGAGACGTTGCTGCGCTTGGGCTTTCGGCTCGAGCCTTTTGGAGGCAATGAATGGGTTGTCAGTGAGGTGCCACATGTGTTGGCGGAAAAGAACGCCCTGGTAACACTTGTGGAGGTGTTGTCGGACCTCGCTCGTGTTCCTGACGAGCAGCCAACGGCCGATCGCATGGACAGTCTGATCGCGATGCTGGCCTGTCGCGGTACCGACACCCTTTCTGATGAGCACATGGAATCAGTGATCCGGGAATTGCTCGGACAGCTCGATGGTCTGCCCCTATGCGCCACGTGCATCCATGGGCGGCCTATTGTGGTTTCCTATCCTTTTTCCCAGGTTGACCGCTGGTTTCAGCGGACCTGAACACGGTATTGCATGAGTCGCCCCACCATTGTTGTGGTCACTGGTCCAACGGCCAGTCGAAAATCCGAGTTGGCCAGCGGGCTGGCCGGTCGATTGGATGGGGAGTTGGTCTGTTGTGATTCGGTCCAACTCGTTCGCGGTTTTCGAGTCGGCGCCGCCGGTCCGACGGCCGATGAAATGACACGGATCCCACATCATCTGTATGGCGTGGTGGACCCCGACGAGCCAACAGATGCGGGTCAGTATGCGCGCATGGCAGACGACGTGATCGCAGCCATTGATGGGCGTTCACGACGTCCGATCGTCGTCGGTGGTACGGGGTTGTACTTGCGGGCGTTGCTGGAAGGGTTGATCGAGTTAGGCCCCATCCCCGCGTCGGTTCGCGAACGACTCCAACGGGAATTGGACGAGTTGGGCAACAGTACGCTCTTCGAACGCTTGGTTCGGCTGGATCCAAAGCTGGCCGGTCGAATCGAAGGCGGTGCAAGAAATACTCAGCGGATGTTGCGGGGTTTGGAAGTGGTGGAGGGCACAGGCCAGCGTTTGAGCGACTTGCACGACGCTCACCAGCGGCAAGAGTCTCGATATGTAGCCCTTGTTCTCATGCCCTGTTTCAAGCCTGGGATATTGGCGGAGCGAATCGAGCGACGAGTGGATGCGATGATGGAGAAGGGATTCTTGCAAGAAGTCCGGGCGCTGTTGAAAGCCGGGATCTCTCCATCCTCACGGCCCATGCAGTCCTTGGGGTACCGCGAGCTGATCCAAGTGATCCAGGGGGACCGTTCGGAGGAGGATGCCGTACGCGCCATCAAGCAGGGACACCGCAAGTATGCAAAGCGGCAACGCACCTGGTTTCGCCACCAAGCACAATCCATTCCGCTCGATGGGATGAGCACCACATTGGTCGACGATGCGCTCTCCGTGCTTCAGGAGCGTGGCCTATGATCGTCGTTAAAAGTAGTCGACGCAGGTAAAACTCTGGACGGCGGAGCTTGTTGCGTTGATCTCGGTGGATCCAGTCCCGTACACCTCCAAGCTGAGAACCACACAACATTCTTTGTCCTGGTAATGAATGGCTTCGTTTTGGAAGAAGATGACGGGGATCACACCCGATGCAAACGTTTGACTATCGGCATCGGTTTTGAACGCCAGGTACTTGTTGTTGACATACGAGCCGACCATGTTGCCCACGCAACACGGTTGATACGAATGGGCATTCACTGTCATCTTTGCCGACGATTTGACAAACGTTTCGGGCAACGTCAACTGGAAAGCGACCTCCAAATGTACGCCTCCCTGGGGACCCTGGACGATTTCAATGGATTCGCCTGGTGCGAGGGCAACGAAGGAACCGCCTGGGCCGGCGGCGCCCAATTCCATGGGTACAGGATTGATGGATTGCACACCCTCCAGGGCAGTGCATTCCTTCACCTCGGGTTCCACATCCAGAGGCGCAGCGGTGTCCATCTCATCGGGTGGTGTCGTGGAATCTGTGGCATCCACGGGCGCAATCACGTCGTTGGAATCGGTTGTTTCGATGATGCTCGTCTCGATGGTATCCACCGTTTCATCGATCGTGTCGTCAATTGGTGTGTCCACGATCTCCGCCTGGGGAACATCGGTGGGGACATCGGTGTCCAGGATTTCCATGTCCACGTCGTTGGTGTCCACACTATCGAGGGGTGGAATATCCGGTTCCGACCCATCTGGAGTGTCCACGCTATCCACGGTTTCGGGTGTCAGAACCGTGTCGGTTGAATCCGTGTCGCTTGTTGTCGGCGTGGTGGCACACGTGATCAGACCGGTCAGTAGCAGCCCAAGGGACAAGTTTCGAATTCGACAATCCACAGGGGAATCATACGAGTGTTGTTCCGACCTTGCCACCTATCAGCGCACTCTGACATCATCACGAGGCTGTGAATGTTCACCGAAAGGTTTGTTGGATCCTGCTTGGTTTGATTGGGATGGCCTGTGCAAGTGGGTCGTCAACCACCGATAATCCGTGCGAGAGTTGGTTTTGTGAGCACGCAGGAATCTGTAAGGCTGTGGATGGAGAGCCACACTGTGAGTGCGCTCCAGGCTACAGTGGCGTGTTGTGCGAACGCAACACCGATGACTGTGCCGATGAACCCTGCCAAAACGGCGGCCATTGTGTGGACGGATTGGACTCGTATCAGTGCATGTGCGCACCGGGCTTCGAAGGTCCTGCGTGTGGCGCGGAAACCGACGAATGCGAGGGTGTTCCTTGTGAACATGACGGTGTGTGCACGGACCAAGTGAACGGCTTCGAATGCGACTGTGCTCCGGGTTATGCAGGCCCTACATGCAGCGAAAACATCGACGATTGCGCGGACACTCCTTGTGCAAATGATGGGCTCTGCGTAGACGGCGTCCAGTCTTTTGTTTGTGAGTGCAAACCCGGATTTGAAGGAACATCGTGTGACGTCAACATCGATGACTGCGTAGAGGTTGTCTGCGAGAACGGGGGCACTTGTGTGGACGAGCCCAATGGTTATCACTGCAACTGCATCAATGGCTACGAGGGGACGTATTGTGAGATCGACCCGGTTTGGCTCTTGCCCCCCGGATTTTCACAGGTTCATTTTGAAGACCTGCCGGTGGACGAGGAGGGGCAGACGTCGAGTTTATCGATGACTTTGCCTGAGCATTCCCTGTCATTCACCGTGTTGACGAGCGCTGCGGGCGCCGACGAGTACACCGGTCTGATCAAATTGGTTCATTCCAAAGCCATCCTCGTCAAAGGGTATTCCAGTGTGCTGTGCGTTGTTTGTGCAAATCGGGTGTATGCGTCCGTGGATGTGGCAACGGCGCTCGTGCCGAACTCACCCGAAGTGACGTACAAGAGCCAAGGCTCGTATTCATTGGCCGCCGCTCAGCACACCGTCACGGTGTATGAAGGGGCGGTGTACAAGATCCCCGTGATCGATACGCCCATGGATGTCCGAGTTCTGATCAAGCAATGGGAGGGCGAGCCTACGAAAGGGATCCTGAACTTGAACCTATGGTTCACAGAAGGAACTGGGGTGGTGGCCGCCGACGCGATGAGCCATCCAGACATCATTGCCATGTTGGAGCGCTTGAATGAACTCTTGGCCCAAACGGGCATCTCCGTGGGTACGGTGACGCCCCTCGATCTACCGGTTGATGTCCCTCAATCGGTGACTACGACCTTGGGGACGGATAGCGATTTGGGTTTGTTGTTTCAGGCGACAGCAGGCGCACCGTCCGGTGTGAACGTGATGTTTGTGGAGAGCATCGTCAAAGAGAATCTGGAAGATGGAAATACGGGCATCGTCCTCGGTATCGCGGGCGGCATCCCGGGCCCCCCCTTTGTGGTCGATGGAAGTTCCCATTCGGGAGTGGCGATCAGTTGGACAGACACCGGCGGCAATCCAGACCTTCTCGCTGCAACCATCGCGCACGAATTGGGCCATTACCTAGGACTATTTCACACGACGGAACAAGCCAAAGAGGGTGATCCGCCGGGTGGCTCTCACGACCCGATTGGGGACACAGAGGAAAATGACAAGACCAATTTGATGTGGTGGGCGAGCGAAGGGGGAGCCGTCCTGACCGAGGGGCAAGGATTTGTCCTTCTCCGTCACCCCAATGTCTGGCTTCAATCGGCGTCGGAAGGCGACGAACCTTGACAGTACGTTGGCCATCCCCTACATCCCCTGCCGATGTTTAAACATCTCCTGATAGGGGTCGTTCTGATCCCATTGACCGCACCGACCGCGCTGCAGGCCAATGATCGGTGTGAGCATGTTTACAAGGTTCGCAAGAACGACACATTGATCAAGATTGGTAAGCGATTCACGCGGCGCTACACAAGGCGTTACAAGACCTACAAGGTCACAGCACGAAGCCTTCGGCGATGGAACCGTTTGAGATCGAGTCGCATCCGCCCGGGTCAAAAACTCGTCATCAAGAAACCCGTTCCCCTGTGTCGACGTCGTACGTTTAAGTACCGAATCAAGAAAGGCGACACACTTCTCAAGATCGCCAAGCATTTCAAGGTGAGAGTCAAGGACATCAAGAGGTGGAATCGCCTCAAGTCGAGTCGTATCCGCCGTGGCAAGAAGCTGATGATTCAGGTGCCGGGTCCAAGCAAGAAATCCAAAAGCACAGGCAGCCCACAGCACGGCAAGTTGGTGGATGGCGAACGGCTCCCTGAAGGGCGATCGAGAGGGTGGGGGTACTGGGCGAAAAAGCCGAAATACTCCTACGGCGCGAACGTCACGGTCACCAATATTTTGGATTGCATTCGGTTGGTCAAACGCAAATGGCGCCGCGCCCATGACGTGGTGATTGGAGACATCTCCAAAGAAGGCGGGGGATTTCTTCCACCCCACGTGTCTCATCAAAGTGGTCTCGATGTGGACATCGGCTATTACCACAAAGGACGCAAGCCGCCGAAGGGCTTCCGGACCGCTACGGCGGCGAACTTGGATGTGCGAAAGAGTTGGGCCTTGATCAAAGCGTTCATCGATACGGGTGATGTGGATCTCATCTTCGTGGACCATGGGTTGCAGGCCCTGTTGTATCGGCATGCGCAAAGACGTGGCGCCAGCAAAAAAACGCTCAAGAAGTTGTTTCAATACCCGCGAGGACGTGGGACCGGTCAGGGAAAAATACGACATTCAAAAGGCCACAAGAACCATTACCATGTGCGCTTTAAGGAGCGCGAGGAATCCGAGTGAGGGTCAATGCAGGCAGGGTTGTACTGGTTGCATGCTTGATGGTTGTGGGTTTGCCCAGCTCGTTGCAGGCCAGCGAAGGTGAGCACAAGATTTCGGTC
>CAUZBV010000152.1:0-7817 GCA_963578115.1 Myxococcales bacterium | reverse complement strand
CGATGGCCCAGACGGCCCGCAACGACCACGGCCAGACCCACACCCATCCCCAAAGCAAACTCGATGCCCCAGCCGGAGCTGGTTCCCGATGCCAATAAATCCCCGATGCCCCAGCCGGAGCTGGTTCCCGGTGCCAACAAGTCCTCAACGCGAGCCCCACGAAGCCATGTCCAGCACACGGCGATCCCAGTAAGGGCGCCATAAAATCCAACCACTGCCAGCTGATGCACACGTTCATTCATGCTGGCGAACCTACCATGTTCCCCTCCGATCGGTCGAATCACATCTTGCCTGCTCCTGAACCTTCCGAGACCGGCCGACACACACCCAATCAAAAGGGGTGATTTTCTGGCCCACTCCACCGTGGCGTGCCAGACTTCCTCGGTGGTCAAGCGCGCACCGCGGCGTGTGTCAACCTGGGGCTTTCCAGAGCGAAGGATAGAAAACGAATGGGTACCTGGACAACACCAACCCGATTGGCGCTGATAGCAGCACTTGCTGCAATCGGATGCACGGATGACACGGCCTTGGAAGAGGCCAAACAGTGGTACAACCCTTGGTTCCATGAAGCCGTCGACAACGCACTAACACCCACGACAGAGGGGGAGTTAGCGGAAGTCGCGGGTGGCGTGGTCGAACGGACGGACATCCCTGCAGAGCCCACATTGGAACCGAACTCTTCGTTGCCCTATCACGACAGCAACTCCGGTCCCGACACGCGCGTGGTTGTCATCAAGGTCAAGCAGGGTGAAACGCTTGGACTGTACAGCAAGTGGAGTGGCATCCCTTCCGACGAACTGCGGGCCCTCAATGAAATGAAGCGAAGGGGATTCCGAGCCGGAAAACCATTCCGCCTCTTGCTTGACTCGGAAGGGTGGCGAAGGTTTGAAACCGCTCGCGCAGAGCACTTCACCGCACAGGAGAAGGCGTTCTTTACCCGCAATGAAGTGACAGAATTGGGGCAATACACCGTTAAGAAGAATGATTCGCTCGGGCAGATTGCTAAATCACACGGCAACATCCCCGTTTGGCTGCTCCGGAAATTCAACGCCAGCTACAACAAGAAGACACTGAAAGTTGGCGCTGTCCTGTTGATCCCGAAGTTGGAGAACTTCGCCGAGGGTTCCGAGGAAGCGGCAGAACAACTCTGGGCAAACACCACAAATGGCGCCAGCAGCGCTTCACACGATTCCACATCCACCGCCAACGTGGCCACAAGCCCGGCGTCACGCGGTGCACTCACAAAGTCGGCCCTCCTGCAATCCACTGGATTGGACATCAAAGTGGTACGCAATGAAACCGTGGGACATTACAGTCGGTGGTCTGGGCTCACCCTCCAATCGATCCGGACCGCCAATCCTACGCTGAATCCCGACCTCATCCAGGCGGGACAATCCATTCACTTGCCCATGTCGGACGCACGTATCGCGGATTTCTACCAGAAGCGGCGACAATTTCACGGGCCACGAACCCCGAAGGTGGACCCGACCCCAACGACCACCAAGACCGCGGCGACCACGAAACCGGTTGCACTTCCGGCGCCGGCACAGCCTCTTCAGAAGCACCGCGTAGCGTCGGGCGAGACCGCTTGGGCGATCGCCGTCAAACGCTACAAAATCAGCCTCTCGAAGCTCCAGCGAGCCAATCCTGGGAAGAACTTGGATCGACTTCATGAAGGAGATGTCTTGAACATCCCGGCCACTGTGAAACGTCCTGGAGGGGCGAGCACAAACCGCACCCCATAACCTTACGTATTTACAGGCGATTCCTCGCTTTACAACGGTCTCTTCTGTGTGGTAGAACAGCCTTGGTTCCCACCCGAAGACAAACCGCAAGGAAAGCGTTCATATGGCTACCGACCCTCCCACGCCCAAAGAAGAACTTCCCCCCAAAGATGTAGGCCCCGATACGTACGACGCCGAAAGCATCCAGGTGCTCAAGGGACTCGAAGCCGTCCGTAAGCGGCCGGGTATGTACATCGGTGACACGGACGACGGTTCGGGTCTTCACCACATGGTCTTTGAAGTCGTCGACAATTCGGTCGATGAGTCCCTAGCTGGTTATTGTGACTCCATCACCATCACAATCCACACCGACAACTCCGTCACAGTCGTCGACAACGGCCGTGGCATCCCGGTCGGCGCACATGAAGATGGAAAGAGCGCAGCTGAAGTCGTCATGACGGAACTCCATGCAGGCGGTAAGTTCGACCAAAACTCCTACAAGGTCAGCGGTGGACTGCACGGTGTGGGTGTCTCCGTCGTCAACGGATTGAGCGAACAGCTTGAGTTGGAGATTTATCGCAACAATCAAGTCCATACCCAAAGTTACACGCGCGGCATCCCCGACGGACCCGTCGAAGTTGTGGGCAAGACCGAACGAACGGGAACGAAAATCCGATTTAAGCCCGATCTTGAGATCTTCTCGGACAGGGTGTACAGCTTTGAATAAGGGCCTCTCCATTCTCATCACCGACGAACGGGATGGCCGAAGCCACAAGTTCCAGTTTGAAGGTGGTATCACCTCTTTTGTGTCCGAATTGGCGGCCAACAAACAGGAGATTCACGAAGCCCCCATCTTCATCGAAGCGCAGCGTGACGACGTCACGGTGGAGGTGGCGTTGCAGTGGACGCAGGCCTATCAAGAGACCTCGTTCTATTTCACCAACAACATTCGAAACCGCGACGGCGGCACACACATGACCGGCCTCCGAGGTGCGCTGACTCGAACTGTCAATGATTACGCCACCAAGCAAAACCTCCTTAAGAAGGGCCAAGGCGTACTCAGCGGAGAGGATGTTCGGGAGGGGTTGGTCTCCGTCTTGTCGGTGAAAGTACCGGACCCCAAGTTTTCGAGCCAAACCAAAGACAAATTGGTATCGAGCCACGTGCGCACGGCCGTAGAGACCGTCATTAACGAGAAACTCGCCGAGTGGTTGATTGAGAACCCCAAGGACGCCAAGGAAATTGTCGGCAAGGCCTGTGAGGCGTCCTATGCACGTGAAGCCGCACGCAAAGCGCGCGATTTAATTCGACGCAAAGGAGTGCTGGACACAGCCTCTCTGCCGGGGAAGTTGGCTGACTGTCAATCCAAAGATCCCGCGGAATCTGAACTCTATATCGTCGAGGGTGATTCGGCCGGTGGCAGCGCCAAACAGGGTCGAAACCGCCGTAATCAAGCCATTCTTCCCTTGCGCGGTAAGATTTTGAATGTGTGGCGTGCCCGTTTTGACCGCATGTTGTCGTCCGCGGAGATTGGCACGCTGATCACCGCGCTCGGATGTGGCATCGGCGAAGAACATTACGATATCAACAACCTTCGCTATCACAAAATCATCATCATGACGGATGCAGACGTGGATGGCGCGCACATCCGAACCCTGCTCTTGACCTTCTTCTTCCGTCAATTCCCTGAAATCATAGAGCGCGGCTACATCTATTTGGCCCAGCCGCCCCTGTACAAGTTGAAGCACGGTCGCAAGGAAACGTATCTCCAAGGTGAAGACGAGCTCAACGCAATCCTGTTCAAGAATGGGAGCGACGGCATCCACCTCCAAGCAGAGGGTTCCAAGAGCGCGCTTCAAGAAGGCGATTTAGTCGCGGTTCTTCAAGACATCCGCCATTACCAGGAGGTCTTGAAACGATTCGACCATCGAATGGACACCCGCGTACTCGACACATGGCTCAAACACACAAAACTCACGGTAAAATCCCTGTCCAGCAAAGCGGGTTTGGAAGATCAGATGAAGGAGGTCATCGGAATCCTGGAAAACACCTGGGTTGAGATGGCACCGGTGGACTGGGCCATCGAAAAGGACGAAGAGCATGGCGTATTTTCCATCGTGGTTAATACCCGTGTAGGGGGCTCCGCTCGAACCACAAGGTTCGACTTTCCCTTTGCCCACTCCCCCGAGTATCAAGAGCTTCAGAGGCTCATGACCAAATTCCAAGCGTTGGGGAAAGCGCCCTACCGGGTCTTCACGGTAGACGGAAAAGAAGACAGCACATACACCGACATCCTCGATGTCCTTTCGCATATTGAGGCGCGTGGAAAGAAAGGCGTCTCGATTCAGCGATACAAAGGGTTGGGAGAGATGAACCCGAACCAATTGTGGGAAACCACCATGGAGCCCATCAACCGGACGCTGCTTCAAGTCCGTGTGGATGACGTGATTGAAGCCGAACAGACCTTCCAAGTGTTGATGGGTGACGACGTGGAGCCCAGGCGAGCCTTCATCGTCGAGAACGCGCTCAACGTACAAAACCTCGATATCTGAGTCATGGAAGGATACGTCGCCACCGTCGAACG
Source organism: Myxococcales bacterium (assembly GCA_963578115.1). GTDB lineage: Bacteria > Myxococcota_A > UBA9042 > CAUZBV01. Next base: position 3,509 of record CAUZBV010000152.1, on the reverse strand, counting down.
ATTCTTCTTGGTGCTTCGCCGTCAGGGCTTGATGTTGTCACCGCAAGACATTGAATGCATCGAACGCTGGGAAAGAGACAACATTCCCGTGGACGTCGTCTGTCGCGGACTGCTGCGAGGCGCCAATGACTTTCGGGAGAGTCAGGGATCCGACGCACGTCTTCCTCATCAGATTGACCGTTTCAAAGACGCCGTACAGTCCGAATTGGCGAATGATTCCGAACGCGGCATGCTCTCTTCGACGGCTCCGCAAGACTCCCGCACACTGCCGACAACATTGGTGGCTGAAGCGTTCGACCCCAATCCCCCCAGCAACGATCATATCGCCGCGTATCAGGCCGCCTGGCGTCAATTGGAGCAGGATCCACACGGAGCCAAGGGCAACACGCTGGCCGATGCGGATCTTGCCGCTGTGACCACCTTTGTCGCGACGCTCACCGAAGACGAACAAAGCGCAATCGAGGAATGGGTTGACGAACGTCTGGCACCTGAGCGACACATGTTGGGCGTACACGGTCTTACGGTGCGCCGGGAAGCCCTCTTGGAAGACGTGGTGCGCGAACGCTATGGGCTCGCACTCCTGAAGGACGCATAACAATGAATAGCCAATCGACCACCTGTCCCAACTGTGAAAACTTGGGCTATTCCACCCATGGACAAAAGCGATGGGCGCATGCAGAGATCTGCTCTTGTCGCGTGCCGTGCGAGAATTGCGATGGGTACGGCACACGGGTCGAACGTGGCGACGGGGGCAAAACCTGGGTCTCTGAATGCAATTGCCGCCTGGTTTCCAAACGCGTCCAGCGCTACAATGCAGGCCATCTCCCAGCCCGCTATCACGGCAAAACCGTGGAAGACTTTCAGATTGGAAACGACAGCCAACAGGCGGTAAAGAAATGGTTGCTCGGATTTCAGAAGCGGGGCAAGGGCGGCGATAACGGCTTTCTACTCTTTGGTGGCCCAGGCGTAGGGAAGACCCACCTCCTCTGTGGAATCCTCCGTTTCTTGATCATGGAGCGTGGATTGAACTGTCGATACATCGATTGTTTTCAACTCCTCAGCGAGCTCAAAGCCACTTTTGAAACCGGGTACGGCAGCAGCGCCCTGATGGAAGACGTTTGTAGTGTGCCCATTCTGGGTATGGACGAGCTCGGAAAGACCCGTCCCAACGGTTGGCAGCACGGTGTTCTCGACCAAATTATTAGCCGCCGCTATGATGAAGGGCTCACGACCTTCATCACGACCAATTACAGCATGCAGAGCAAAGCAGAGACGCCCGCCGGGTCAAGTCGCGATGACCAGCACTGGATCGAACAAGCGGCCGGCGCTTCGTTGGTCGATCGCGTCGGCGCACGTATTAACAGTCGCCTTTATGAGATGTGCGTACCCTTTCACTTGCAGGGCGTGGACTACCGTCAGAACGAGCGCATCGCCCAATAAGAGCCATTACGCGGTCTGTCCGCTTGAAATCACGGCACACCTTGGCTACAAGAGGGCGACCATTCGGAGGAGAAGTCATGGGCAGAATAAGCCGTATCGTTGTCGTTGTTGGGCTGGCGTGCTTGGTCGGGCAAAGCGGATGCAAGAAGCCAAAACAATTTGTGCTTACACGCCAACAAGAAGCCAAGGTGGCGAACGCCATTTTGAGCGAAGCCCCTAAACCACAGATTACACTCAATGCCGAATTGGATGGAAAGATCCGACTCATCGGCCTGGATATGGAACCGGCCCCGGACAAGTTGAAAGCAGGCGGTCAGATAACACTGCACTTCTATTGGGAATGCCTGCAAGAAGTCGGCGACGACACCGAATGGATGATCTTCGTCCACCTGGAAGCACCGGTCTCTGGGAGTGGGGTCACACGCCTGAACGGAGACCATCATGCTGTCGAAGATCAGCCCACGAGCAAGGTTGGGCTCTATCCCCTCTCTCAGTGGAAAAAGGGACAGATCATCAAAGACACCAAGACGATGAAACTCTCCACACCCGACAATCGTCCCGTGGGCCCCGGACCCGCCGTGCTCTACACTGGTATCTTTGACGCCACCGCTTGGCGACTCCACCAGCAGGATGTCCGAATGACGCTGAGCAACGCTGCCCCCGTAAAGAGCGATGGCAAGGGCCGACTGGAAGTGGCTCGATTCAAGATTGGGGGTCGTGCGGCACCGGTGCGCCCGACCAAACCCAAAGAGTTGCAGGTGCGACGGGCCATCGGCGAGGTCATTGTGGACGGCAAACTGGACGAGGTCACGTGGCGCGCCGCCCTCCCCTCCCCTGTGTTCCGCCAGGCGAACGGACAACCTGCGGGCCGGGATCTCTTCACACAAGTCAAACTCTTGTGGGACGACAAGGCCCTCTATGCCGGATACACCGTGCATGACGAAGCGATCGACACCCCGTATTCCAACCGAGACGACCACCTGTGGAAGGCCGACTGCGTCGAAATGTTCCTGGACCCAGGCATGGACTCCAAGAACTACATCGAGTTGCAGGTATCGCCCAAGAATGTGGTGTTCGACGCCCTGTTCAAGACCCACAAGTCCCCCCATTTTGAAGAGAGCAAGAAATGGAACGTGCCGGGCCTGAAGACGGCGGTGCATGCCGGCATACTGGGACGCGGTGGACGCACCAAGAAGGGTTGGACTGTGGAGGTCGCCATTCCGTGGAGTGGGCTGGCCAGTGCCGACGCCGCGAAACCCTCGGAAGGAGACCAATGGAAGGCCAACTTTTTCCGTATGGAGAAGCGCGACAAAGGCATGGGAGCCACAGCCTGGTCCGCCGCAGCAGACTTTCATGACTTCAGCAAAGCCGGCATTATTCGATTCGTGAACACGCCGGCACAAACACGCAATGCGCTTGTGAAGAAACCAACAGAGGCCACCGAAAAGGCGGCTGTACCCGTCGTGCCCACCGAGGTCCGCGCCAAGGCCGCCCCGGCGGCCCTCGTGCCCGTCAAGGCGCAAACGAAACCTGCCGCTGCCGCTCAACCACCTCGTGGAACCGCCCCAAAAACCACAGTGCCCGGTACCAATCCCTAGCCCGTGCAACGCATCATCGACATCATGGCTCGGCTAAGGGCCCCCGATGGATGCCCCTGGGATCGTGAGCAAGACGCCCATTCCCTCAAGGCGTACATCATCGAAGAAGCCTACGAAGTCTGTGAAGCCATCGAATCCGGTGATCCAAAGAAACTCTGCGAAGAACTGGGAGACCTCCTACTACAGGTGGTGTTTCAAGCCCAGATCGCCAATGAATCCCATGCGTTTGACATCAACGACGTTGTGGACGCCATCAGCGACAAAATGGAACGCCGTCATCCCCACGTGTTCGGCGACGAGACCGCCGAAAGCGCCGAAGAAGTCATGGAACAATGGGAGCAACGCAAGCTCCAGGAAAAGGGCCGTAAGAGCTATTTGGATGGCATCCCCAAACACTTGCCTGGATTGCTCAAGGCGCGGCGTATTTCCGACAAGGCTGCCTTGGTCGGATTTGAGTGGCCAACCATCGAC
>CAUZBV010000151.1:0-7822 GCA_963578115.1 Myxococcales bacterium | reverse complement strand
GTTCGCGGTACCAACAAATCGTGGTCGTTGGCTTCACATGCCGGCGTTGCGGGGGCACTCACAGACTTCGATGACGATGGTGAACCCGAGCTGGTTCGAACGCGCAAGAGTGGACCGAACGGTCCAGACGCTCTCATCATTCATCGTCTGGCTGCAGACCGATCAGCGGCCCTTGAGATCTGGCGAAAAGACAAACCAAATACGGCCATTGAATCCATCGTGGCCGGGGACATCGACAACGACGGCTACAACGATGTGCTCATCGTGCGAGGGGGGGTGCCTTATCGGCTCACTGAAAACCATCGTCGCCGTTGAGATCGCGCTTCTCCTCATGCTGACGACACAGGCGTTCGCCATCCATCGTGCCCGCTATGGAGGTACCCTGCGAATTGGGGTCGTCAATGCGCCCCACTCGTCCACACCCGCGGGCGCTCTGAGTCGAGAGGATTGGCTCTTAGTCGGTGCTGTACACGAACAGTTGTACCGGTTGGATCCCCAAGGAACGCCGGTCATCAACCTGCTCGCCAAACGACCAAAACGCACCAAACACAAGCGCATCTGGAGTTGCCTGCTCCGATCCGATGTTCGATTCCATTCAGGCAAGCCCATGCGAGCAAAAGACGTTCAACAAAGCCTCACCAAACTCGAAAATACACGATTCGCATGGATTCCCCTCTTCCTCAGGGTCAAACCCACCGGAAAGCTCACATTTCGCCTCACCCTCAAGCAAACGCTGTCCGAACATGAACTTGGACTTCTTCTCGCTAGCCCGGCTTTGTCCATTCTACCCTCGAAGGCAAGCGCCACCACGGGTGCAGGACCCTTCCTTGTACGTCAATGGGATCGCCACCAGGGCACCTTAATTCTGGAACGCTTCGAACAACATCATCGCGGCGCACCCTACTTGGAGTCGGTTCGACTCGAGACCGCCCGCGATGCGTTGGAAGCCGCTGAGTGGTTTCGCCATGCACGTGTGGACGTGGTGTTCGATGACTCATACGAACCACTGGATGCGCTGCCTGACAGCCTATTCTCACGCGCAATTCGACTACCCGGTCCGATTCGCGAGTCGCTTGGTATCATTGTTAACCGCCATCGTCCCCAGATCCGACTTGCCGATAAGCAACAGGTCATGGACGCTGCAGAACGCACTGTGGCTCGTGACAGCGTCGCAGGGAAGACCCTTACATCCACCCGCCTTGTCCCCATGGACGTGGCCCGCACCAAGAGCAACAAGCCCTCGGCTACGCCCAGGAAAGAGATAACGCCGTGGCGCCTGGGATGCCCCTCTGCACTCATGAAGGCATGCAAAGTGGTGGCTTATGGAATCCCAGCCTCACTCACGTCCAACAACGAATCAGTGACTCAGTGGCCGACGATCCCTTTGAACCGACATGCCACCTTGATGGCCTCCCAACATCCTGAACGTGCCGGCTGGGACGCAATCATGATGTCGATCATACACGTTGATCCGTGGCCTCCTGGCGCACTGCACACGCTCGCGACCATCGCGTTCGGACAACCCACAGCCGATCCCAAGAGACAATTGCTGACGACCCGGTCGTGGATCCCGCTGGTCGAACGGCGACTTTTCCTCGTACACGCACCGACGGTCAAGAATCTCCGATGGTCCACGGCGGCCCTGTTGGACATGGGTGGAGTGTGGATCCAATGACGCTCCGTATACAAACAAAGCTGACTATCTCGTTCCTGCTGCTAGCGGCTGTCGTCATCGGGGCAACGTCCACGCTATTGTACTGGCGAATACAAACGCGCTTCCACGAAGAGTTTGCCGACGATGTTGTAGCCGCCCAGATGGCGGTTCGCCAACAAATGGAGCGTGAAGCACGCGTGTTGCGAGACCGACTGAAACAGTTGAACGATGCACCGGCTCTTCGCGCCCTCGCCCAAGATCTTCGGCACGGCACCTACGACCAAGAAGGTCACGCTGGCGTTCACCGCACACAATTTCAGGTTCTCCAACACTCCGCTGACCTAAGCACCCTCCAGGTTCGGTGGGAGCCCAAGAAGACGGGTAAAACACGCGATGTGCTTGCCACACATCATGGCGGCAATCCCAAACTCCACGGGATCACGAAACGCTACGCTGAGGGCCCCATGACCGGTACCATCATTGTTTCTCAGCCCGTCGGGCAAGAGAGTTCCGCCCTGCCTGTACTCATGGTGGGGGTTCGATTCTCCAACGGACTGAGCGTTTTGGGGGGACGTGCGATCGATCGTCGATTCTTACTGGACCTACGGGACCGTGTCGGTCGTGATGTCGATCTCACACTCCGAAATCTCGACAACGCCATCGTCGAATCGACTCTGCCCGGCGCACAGCAATCCCGTCTGAAGTTCGACTACAAAACGGAACGGGTACTCCACACCAACGAAGGAGAAACGACCCCAGCTCTCCAGCTTGATGTGCACGCCCACCGAGAGCGATTGAATGAGCGGACACAGACGCTAATCAACATCTCAATGGTCGTGTCCGCTGGAGCCGTCGTGCTGGCACTCTTGCTCGGTATCGTGGTCGCTCGTCGGTTAACACGACCCCTCCACAAGCTGGTGACAGCCACAAAACGGGTGGCGGATGGCGACAGACAGATCTCGCTCCCAAAACGATCCGGAGACGAATTGGGCGAGCTGATGGACGCGTTTGTCACCATGACCGAAGAACTTCAAGCCAGTGAAAACCGACTGAGGAATGCGGAACGTGTGGCTGCCTGGGAAGAAATTGCCCAAGAACTCGCCCATGAAATCAAGAACCCGCTGACGCCTATTCAGATGTCGATCGAAACCCTACGCCGTAGTTGGCAACGCAATCACGCGGCGTTTGACGAACACTTTGACGAATCCACGAAAACGATCCTGGAAGAGGTCGAACGACTCAAACGAATCGTCAGCGAGTTCCGAGAATTTGCGCGCATGCCCCAGATTGCTTCCGCTGCTTGTGATCTGAACGACATCGTACAGCGATGTACGCAATTGTTCGCCGAATCGGACCGGAGCGTTCGCGTCACACACGCGCTGAGCCCAGATGTAGGGATCATCCTCGCGGACGCGGAGCAACTCCGTCAGGTGATTCAGAACCTGGTCCAGAACGCCATACAAGCGTGCGCCTCGACACCTTCGCAAGGAAAGGTCCTCGTCACGACTCGCGCCCTGAATGCCCACCAAGTCGAAATCGCCGTCGAGGACAACGGGGCTGGCATCGCCGAAGAAGACCTGTCCCGAGTCTTTTCCCCGCATTTTACCCAAAAAACGGAAGGCACGGGTCTGGGGCTTGCGATCTCCCATCGCATTGTTGCGGCCCATGGCGGTCGTATTGGCGTATCCAGCAAACCGGGCATGGGTGCTCGGTTTGTCGTGGTACTTCCACGCACAACGTAAAGCGTAGCCTCGGAAGCCCAGGCGCGGACCCAGAAGCGTTAAGAGTTCTTGGAGAAAAAGGCGCCAAAATTGCCCTGTCCTTCTTTGGCAGCATCCCGCTTGGACAGCTCAGCCTCCACCGCAACGACCATTTGTTGATACAAACGAGCCTGCTCGCCATTGGGATCCGCAATGCACACGGGCTGGCCCCGATCCGCTAACGGCCCAATTTGCATGTCGAGGGGCAATTGCCCCAGGAAGGGGAGTGACAATTCTTCACAATGATCGGCTGTACGCCCAGTACCGAAAATGTCGTACCGTGCCTGGGTGTCGGGCGCGATGAAATAACTCATGTTTTCGACCAAACCCAGAACGGGCACCTTGGTCAGTTCAAACATTCGAATCGCTCGCCGCACATCTGCAAAGGCCACATCTTGCGGTGTGGTCACCACGATCGCACCATCCATCGGAATCAGTTGACTGAGAGACAAATGCACATCGCCGGTTCCCGGAGGGAGATCGACCACCAAGTAGTCCAGCTCACCCCAAGAAACATCCTCGATGAACTGCTGGAGCGCTTTGCCCAGCATGGGGCCACGCCAAACGACCGCATCCGAATCCTTCAACATGAAGCCCATACTAATGGTCCGCAACCCATGACACTCGATGGGCGCGATCGTGTGGTCGTCGGACATTTGAGGGCGCACGTCTTTGACGCCCAACATGATCGGCATGGATGGACCGTAAATATCCGCGTCGAGCAATCCAACCGTAGCACCTTGTTTACGCAATGAAATCGAGAGGTTAACCGCAACGGTGGACTTGCCAACGCCACCTTTCCCGCTTCCAACAGCGATGATCCGTTTGACCCCCGGTAATCGCTCGTGGCCAGCTTTTTCAGCATGCTCTGCCATTTCTTCTCCTCTCCAATTCCGCTCAGTTCGTCACCTTCCGACCCAATGAACCGCCAAGAAACCTATCAGTAGCCGTCATTCTGTCAACCAGTAACCTTCATTGGATTGATTCACGGCGCAGCGGATGGTAAGAATGAAGTACGCTGCCCAAGAGCCAAAAAAGTCATCATGAAACTCCCTATTTACATGGACAACCAAGCAACAACGCGGATGGATCCCCGTGTCTTGGAGGCCATGACACCCTATTTCATGGACGAGTACGGCAACGCAGCCAGTCGAACACATTCGTTCGGTTGGGCCGCCGAAGAGGCTGTCGACAAAGCGCGCGACCAGATCGCAAAGGCTATTGGCGCCCAAGCCAAAGAGATCATATTCACCAGCGGGGCCACCGAATCGATCAATTTGGCCATCAAAGGAACAGCGGAATCGTACCGCGACAAGGGAAATCACATCATCACGGTGGCCACGGAACACAAAGCTGTCCTCGATGTGTGCAAGGGACTTGAGCATCGTGGGTTTGATGTGACGACCCTTCCAGTGACGGAAGACGGCCTCCTTCACGTCGATCAAGTGGCTGATGCCATCACCGAACACACCATTTTGGTGTCGGTCATGCACGCGAACAACGAAATCGGCGTGGTTCACCCCATCGCCGAGATCGGCGCGCTCTGCCAGGACCGTAATGTCTTGTTCCACGTGGATGCCGCCCAATCGGTAGGAAAGATTCCCTTTGATCTTCAGTCCACCCATGCGGACCTCGTCTCACTGTCGGGGCACAAAGTGTATGGCCCGAAAGGCATTGGTGCTCTGGTTGTGCGGCGGCGCAAACCTCGCATCCGGTTGACACCCTTGATCGAAGGGGGAGGTCATGAGCGTGGCTTACGCTCCGGCACCTTGCCCGTACCACTCATCGTTGGGTTCGCAGAGGCACTTAACATCGCCGTATCGGAGGAACCAAGCGAGTCGAAACGCCTGTTGGCGCTACGGAACCGTCTGTACACGGGACTGAGCGATCAATTGACTCACATCACCGTGAACGGAGATTTGGAGCAACGCCTGCCGGGCAATCTCAATGTGAGCTTTCAATGTGTCGAGGGAGAATCGCTCTTAATGGGTTTGAACACCATCGCGATCTCGTCCGGATCCGCGTGCACTTCGGCTAGTTTGGAGACATCGTACGTTCTCGCCGCGTTGGGCGTGCCGGATGACATCGCGCACAGTTCGATTCGCTTTGGTCTGGGACGATTTAATACGCAAGAAGAGGTCGACTACGCCATCGAGCGAGTGGTTGACGTGGTGAATCAACTGCGCGCCATGTCCCCGCTCTGGGAAATGGTCCAGCAGGGAGTTCCTCGAGATTCAGTCCAATGGACACCCTCGGACTAGAAGGTCACCCATTCCTTCGGATCGAGTTACAAACCCACAAAGAGACGGCGAGCAAACTTCTCGTCCAACCCCGAAGAAACAATGCGCTCGGCTGTCCGATCAATATCGTATTCAACGCGATGGTGCCGGAACTCCTGCTGGTCCGTATCGAAAATCCCAAAACAAGCACGATTGTCTCGATCGCGAGGTTGACCCACGCTTCCCACGTTGATGATCCATTTGCGTTCGGCTTTGCCTTTAATGACACGCCCCGTGACGTCTTTTACCTTCTTCTCCGTCAACTGGTACTGACTCGTGAGATGGCTGTGTCCCACAAAGCTAAACTCACTCAAGCGATCAAACATCCTCAAGTGCGCGGCGGCATCATCTTGTCGCACCACGTAGTAGAACGCACTCGGCATAATGGGGGCTGAATGATAGAGGCCAAGATTCTCGCGCTGATACGTATACGGAAGTCGATAGAGCCACTCAAAATTTTCTTTGCTCAACTGTTGGCGGGTCCAATAAATCACGTGGCGAGCTGCATTGTAGTAATAATCGGTGTCCATCATCCCAATGACGGCCGCATCATGATTGCCCATCAAGGTCGCCGAACAAACTTGGCGCAATAGATCGCAACAAGGATTGGGATCCGCCCCATAACCCACCACATCGCCCAAACAAATATACTGGTCAACACCCTGTGCCTGGCCGTAATCCAAAACGGAGCAAAGCGCATCGAAATTACTGTGAATATCTGAGATCAGACCGATTTTCATGGGGTACTCCCGACACCGTCATACTAGACGTGTATGTGGCGCTTGTAAATGAAGAGCTTAGAAAACCGGTCTTGTTGCAAGCGCAAGCCAATGGCAGGTTTCAACAGGTCGCTCCGCAATGACGAACTTAGATCTCCGGAAAACAGTACTTCCGCAGAAAACGCATGCGCTCGTCATACCCTTGCTCGTGGAGATGCCATAAACACACGGCAATGGAGCTCAGTAGTGAATTTCCGTCCTGTGGCGTGAAGCAAAAGCCCGTGACTTCATTCCCCTTTTGAACGGCCAAAGTCGGCAAGCTCACCACAGTCTGATTCAAGATCCGGCCATAAATACCGTGGTCTCGGCCAAAGCTAAAGATCGTTGCCGCATCCTGCCGATAGGTCACTGCCACCCGGCGCTCATCTCGCAAACGCCGAATCACCTCTTCCTTGTTGGTCTCGATGGACAAACGAATATTGAAGTGAATGGCGTGCATGTATTGTGTCGGAAGCTTCATGGTGGAACTAAACAAGTCCAACTCGTGGCCGAGCGTCCGAAACAGGTGCACCGCGTCGCGCGCATGATGTGTGCCGAATTTCTCGTCGGAGTGTGCCCCCACTTCCGGCGACGCAACACTACCGGACCGCTGAGAAATATCTGTCGCCCGACGGATACAGAGAAAACGCGCATCGTTGAGCATACCCGGGCCCCCATTGACGCCCGCAATGCACTTCAACAAGACGGCGATGTTGTGCGTGTTGCAGCTCACAACGTGCACAAACCGGTCCTCTCCACGCTTCAAGACCCCATCGTTAATGCCGCGTGCGAACATCTTGCCGAATCCGTATTCGCTGCCCTGTGCCACGAAGACACGAGAACCGTCGTCATACTTACTGAATAGGGTTTCTTTGTGTTCGTTGCCAACCGGTGTGCAGTCGATGATTACGCGGGCCTGGTCAATCGCCTCCTCGTGGGTCATTAACGGTTCCACACCCATCTCCCTGAACCCATCCAGAGTTTCAGGCGTCGCCGCCAAAATGGCCCCTTTCTGTTGTAGGGCACGCAGCTTGGCACGATCGGTCACCCGGGCGGTCGCCTTGTGGAAGGAAACATTGTCGATACCCAGTTGCTGCTTCATGACGGACAGGATCCCAATCAAAGGCTCGCCAATGGTTCCTGTACCGACAATGTGAACGTTGTTTTTTTGATGCATGTTCGGCGTGCCTCCAACCCCATCATTACAAGATAGAAGTCCGTCTTCTCTGGTTGTTTAGTGTATGCACAGTATCTGGTTTGATCAATCAATTTTATCGCAAATGGATGTCTGTAAATATTTATAATCTATGGGTATTTCAATGAAAAGTTTCTTAATTGATGATTATTTATTAAACAGGTTTTCAAAATGTT
>CAUZBV010000150.1:0-7857 GCA_963578115.1 Myxococcales bacterium | reverse complement strand
TTGACTTCCGACGGTCGAACAGGGGGTGACACACTGCTGGGTTTGATTGACCTGGCAGGTGTTGCTGCTGCCGCAGTTGACCAGACCTTCGTCAATTTGGTTGTCGCAATCATCGTCTTTGCCGTTGCACGTTTCCTGGGGAGGATTGCACAGGCCAAAGTATCCTGTGGACGCACAGACTTTCTTGCCGCTCGACTTACATTGTGTCGTGCATTGTTGGACATCTCCTGCGTTGCATTCGGTTTGAGGTGAAACCGTTGCCGTTGGCCCGCAACCGAAGGTGAAGAAACAACTGAGGATGATCAACAAAGCACGCATACGTCGCATCGATTTTCTCCGGAATTATTTGTTCACACGCCCCTCGCAGGCTAGGTACAGGCTCGGCTCATGTCAAGCAGTCCATTCGTTCAACCATAGGTTGGACTTGGGTCTGATGTGCGTCGTCCTGAGCGGGATCGGTGGGTCTCTTCCGACTATTCGTTCAAAGGAACGCCCACATTGTTGGCGTCTTGTTTGATGGCCGTTTGCCAGCGCTCCAACTCTATTCGCGTTTGATTCAACCGCTCGGCCACGTCACGCAGCGAACGACCACTGAGAAGCAATCGACGGGCTTCGACGAAGGCCGACAGTTGACGCCGCGCCAATGCAGTGTACTCCGCATGGCGGGCCCGGACCGGATCGGTTTGGGGCTTTAGTGTTTCCAACTGTCGGACGATTTTTTGATAGGGGGCCACCACCCGGTTTTGGAGGTTCTGCGCTTTTTTTTGGGGCGTCGCGCTGGAGTCCAAGATGGCCTGGAATGCGGCGACCACGTCGACGGTGCCGGCTGTCAGCCGTACGAAGTCATGGGTCAAATAGGCGATTAATTCATCTTTGGATTGGCCACAACCAACCGAACTCACAAGGACGGCGAGCAAAAGAAGTGGGACCAAAGAACCGCGATATCGAAGGGACAATCCAGGCCTCTCTTGCGAACATTGATCGACAGGGTTCATGTGTAGCACACGGTGTGGGCGTGAGCCAATGTCCGGAGTACGATCATGGCCTCGAGAGACGTTCGAGTGGTGGAGAACCATTATTTTCCTGCAACGTGTGGTCATTCCCACTCTTCTTTGATGGCCATCGATTGACACAAGACCTCACTCGGCGGTACATGCAACACAGATCAACAGGAGGTGTTCGCCGTGACGAATGTCGTACCTCGCGCTGAGGTAAAAGTACTGTTCGCAGATGACGATCTGGAGATCTTGCGTCTTTTGCAAAAGAGCCTGGAGAAGCAAGGGTACAACCTACACAAGGCACACAATGGTGCCGAGGCGCTCGAGTTGGCCTTGGTCGAGCGCCCCAACGTCATTGTGTTGGATGTGATGATGCCAGAGCTCACGGGTTGGGAAGTGTGCAAGCATTTGCGGCAGAACGATGAATTCAACAACACCGGCATCATCATGCTTACGGCCATTGGAGAGCAACTCAACGAAATGACAGCGCCACTCTACGGTGCGGATGCCCACGTCGATAAACCCTTTGATTTTTCTGATGTGCAACAGGCCATCGAAGACGTCCTCGCCAAACGCTGCGGCATCGAACTCTCCTAAGGGCCGCGCTTCGACGAGTCGGCGAGCTAGGTGCCGCCGAGCCATCGTTTCTCAGGGGCTCTCAATCGTCCAAGTGTTCTTTGGTGGACCGCACAGTGTCCAGCGGTCGAGTGATCCTTGTGGCGGTTCGAAGGGCCAACGCAAACGCCTTGAACGAGGCTTCAATCATGTGATGTAGGTTGGTGCCGTAGAGGCAGCGAATGTGGAGATTACACGCTGCCTTGACTGCAAAGGCTTGGTAGAACTCTTTGACCAACTCTACGTCGAACGAGCCCACTTTGGCGCGGGGCAAGTCCATGCCGTAGACGAGATAGGGCCTGCCCGACAGATCGATGGTGACCTCAACAAGTGCTTCATCCAGTGGTGCACGCGCGGTGCCAAAACGCTCGATGCCTTTTCGGTCTCCAAGCGCCTCCAGGCAGGCGGCGCCAAGACACAGCCCGACGTCTTCAACCGTGTGGTGGTCATCGATCTCTGTGTCGCCCTTGGCTTGGACGGTCAGGTCCATCGATCCGTGCCGCGCGATTTGTGACAGCATGTGATTGAGGAATGGGACGGGGGATTCGATGTCGTGGTCTCCCTTTCCATCCAAGTCCAGGTGCACCGAAATTTGAGTCTCAGCCGTGTTTCTGTCGATGGTCGCTTGCCGGCTCATTTGATGTGGTCTCCTCAAGCCCTCTTGGTGGCCGGAAGGGCCTCCCGCATTGCGTTCACAAATCGGTCAATGTCAGCGTACCGCATTTTCAAGCTCGCAGGATTCACAACCAATCGTGTCGTGATGTGGGCGATGGTCTCCAACTCTACCATGTTGTTGGCACGCAACGTCTCACCCGTCGACACGAGATCGACGACCAGGTCGGCCAATCCAACGGCTGCAGCCAGTTCCACCGATCCCACCAACTTGATGATGGTGGCTTCGATACCCTGCTGACGAAAATATCGACGGGTGATATTGGGGTACTTGGAGGCGATCTTGACCCACGGGATCGCCAGCCCTCGTTTTGCGCTGTCCTGGGGGGCGGCCACAACAAGGCGGCACGCTCCAATGTTCAGATCCAAGCGCTCTGCCAACGCGACGTCGGATTCCAACAGGGTGTCGTAGCCCGCCATGCCGATGTCAGCGACCCCGTGAGCCACGTAGGTCGGGATGTCGGAAGCACGGACGAGCATCAATTGAAACGCACCGTCGTTCGTTGGGATGACCAGCCGTCGGTCGGGCGTTTCGAGTGGTTGGGTGTCCACTCCGGCGGCAGCCAATAAAGGACACAACTCGCTCAGGATGCGCCCCTTGGGGACCGCAATGGTCAGCGCTTTGGTCTCGGAGTTATTGGCCAAACGACAGGGTTTTCTTCTTGCGGGCACGGGCCAGGTCACGTTGATCTTCCTTCCAGGCCGTCGTTACAAATTGGTGCCATGCGTCGAGCAACTGAATCGAGCCATCATTGGTCGCACGATCCAAGAGCACAGCATACCAAGCTCGGTACGCCTCCAACTGCTGATGGGCACGGAGCGTATTGCGGATGTTGGCTTTGTCCTTGTCGACCTCTTCATCGGTTGGCTTTGTGGTTTCGACGAAGCGAATCACAAAGGAGCGTTCGCTTCCTTCGGCACGGTACACTTTGCCGAAAAGAGGCTTGTCTTTGGTCAGCGCCAACAAGGCTACTTTGAGCGTGGCATCGTTGCCGATGCCCTCGACTTCTGCCCACGCGTTGTCTTTGTCCGTATGGTCAGTCGTTGTTTCCGTGGCTTGGTTGCTCGACACTTCAGTGGGGTAGGACCAGATTGGGGGCATGGCCGTTTCCAACCGTCGAAGCGTGGATGAATAGCGACGCAGCATACCGGGAAAGTCCAATGGTTCTGCCTCATCGTCTTCCGCGTCCTCATCGTCGTCGGATGTATCCTCAGCGTCCTTCTCGTTCGCCGAGGTGTCTTCCTTCCCTTTTTCGTCGCCCGAGGTGTCTTCCTTCCCTTTTTCGTCGCCCGAGGTGTCTTCCTTCCCTTTTTCGTCGCCCGAGGTGTCTTCCTTCCCTTTTTCGTCGGCAGTGTCCGGGGTGTCGGATGCCTTGGGTGGCGCCTCTTCGTCGGGGCCGCCAGGTTTGGTTTCGGTCGCAGCAGGCTGATGTGTTTCATTCCATTGGGCAGCGACAGCTTCCAGGTCTTTGGTGGGGTCGCCCTGGGCCATGGCAAACAACTCATCGGCCACCGTCTTGGACCAACCGACCGCCTTTTTCTTGGATGCCAGCTCGCGCGCAAGCTCCGGGGTCACGTCCTCCAGGGTACGAATGCTCTCTGGCTCCACGTCGTCTACAAAGAGGATCCAGTAGCCTCGCTTGCCCAAGATAGGCTTGGTGTATTGGCCCCGTTCGAGCGCATAGGCGGTTTTGGCGACCTCTTTGCCGAAGCGCAATTCGAGGTACAGCTCGTTCATTGCGCTGGTGTACAGCCCATCCTGGCTCTTGGAATCATCCGCACTGTCACTTTTGACAAGCTCGATAAATTTCTCTTGCGTCTGCGTGAAGGCGTCTTCGGGTTCCTCAGCCGCCTTGGGTTCAGCGCCCTCTGGATTGGATCCTTCTGTGTCCGCCACGGTCGTATCATCGCTACCTTCGGCTTTCTTGGCGGCCGGTTTGTCTTTGCCGTCTTCGGTCGGGGCGTTGTCTTTGGTTTTGTCCGTATTCTCCGGCGGGGCTTCCGGGGCAGGCTCAACAGCAGGTGCATCGAGCTTGGCGTACAACGCATCGGCCGCTTCGCGCGCGGCTTTCTGTTTCTCGGCAGCCTCGGCATTGGTTCCAACCTCAGCGTTCACATCCGGGGCCTCCACGAGCAAGGCGCGCACCGTGATCTTCTTCTTTTGTCGGTACGTGGATTGCCGCTTTTTGTATTCGGCCTCAAGAGTCTCTTTGTCTTTGACCACAGCGGCGATGTCTTCATCGCTCACGGGAGTCAGCGGAGCGATTTGTTCGGGACTGACCTCAATGTATTCCACGACGGAGGTCTCTTTCGTCTCTTGGTAGACGCGGTCGACTTCGTCATCACTCACGGTCACCAGGTTGGCAATGATGTCGATGAGTCTTTTACGCAGCATTTCATTTTCTATAAAGGTCCGGTAGTCCGCGGTGGAGACACCAATACGGCCCAAGTACTGGTTGAAGTCACTCGCCGTGGGCACATCGCTCATGTCTTCGCTTCGATAGGCTTCCGGCACATGGAAGAAACGCCTGTTGAGTTCTTTCTCCGAGACACGGATGCCCATGGACTTGGCTTCATGACCGACCACGTAAGACTCGATCAAGTCGTTCATCACCCGGATCCGTTTGACCGTATCGAGTTTGCCGAGATTGCGGCGGAAAAATGCATACTTTGCGTTCGGCGTGTTTTGAAACGCTGGGCTGTCGATGGGGCGCTGTACCGACGCGTCAAAAACAAACGACAGTGGGAACGATGATAGATAATAGAATCGGGAGTATTGTATGGGGCGTTCATATTGAAGCCGCAACTCCTCGGGCAGGAACTCAAAACCGGCCGGCCGCTGGAAATCGGGCGTTAACCGCTCTCCCATGGCGATGAGGCTGATGTCGATGGCGCTGTCATGGATGGTCGCGAGCTGCAAACCTCCAGCACCGGTGGGGCTGCATCCACCCGATCCACCGCTCGTGTTAAACGTGAACACAAACACAATGATCAGAATGGCGAAGAGAAAGTAGATGATTGTCGACCGAGAGCGTTCTCGGAGCACTTGCATCAGGAGTGGGGCCATTGTTGGTCCTAACCTTTTGGAATATCTTGGTTTTTTAACCAAATTCGCATTCAGTGCGAAATGGACGCCGGATTGTAGACGTTCATCCCTATCGAATCAAGAGTTGAAGTGAGGCTTTGACCATATGTTCCTCAGAACAATTGACAATTTACCGTGATGGCTGCATCGTAGGGCGCTGATTTCGTGCGCGCGGCACAATTTTGCCCGGGTATGATGTGAATCAGTTTTTAGCAGTGGCTGAACAAAGAGGTTGTTTGATGCAGCGACGACAGCGCAACAATGATTCGCTTGGGCTTAGCGTGGAACAGCGGAAAATCGTCGACGATTCTATTGAAGAACTCTCCAGTGATCCCGCTTCCGAGGCCCTTGGGAACGGTTCAAAACTAGCGGGGCTCTTCTATCACCCCAATGGACCTTGCCGTACATTGGCGATGGCTATGAGTGCAGGCTTTGATGCACTCCATGGTCGTGAGGACAATGCGCGCGCAAAGCTTCAGCGGGCGCTGGACTTGGTGTCTTTGATTGCCCCCGAAGGAAAAGCGTACGATTTGGTGAGTGAACTTGTTGAGGTCTACGGTGACAGTGGGGACGTAGAGTCTTTTGTGGGTCTTTTGCGGGAGAAAGCGATTCCCTACCTGTTGGACAAATTGGAGAAGATAGAATCGTCAGAGACCCCGAGTTCCTCAGTGAAAGTGATGCCTCATGCGATTGAAGACGGTGAAGCGTTGCCGGCCGAACGCCTTACACCTCGCGAGGGCTCTCGGTCCCGCATGGCGCCGGTTAACGACGCGTTGATTGCCACTGCAGATCAACCACAACACAACGAAGAGCAAGAAGGAGGTCCATCCATGGAATCCGCTCAAGTAGACGAAGAACCCGTGTCCGTTGAAGAACACGAGGAACTTGAAGCGACAGCCACCGAAGAGGCTGTGCAATCGCTTGACGATGAAGAGGTCGCCGACGATTTGGCGACCGATGACGATGCGTCGATCATCGACGATGACACCGGTCTGGAAATGGCTGAGGAGAGCGATGAAGTCGCTCCATCGGACGATCTCGTAACGGAGGAAGACGGAGTCAGTCCGGAAGAAAAAACCGATGACGCAGATGACAACATCGAGCTAAATCCGGAAAATCGCGGCGACTTGGGCATTTCCCAGGAGGAAGAGTTGAAGGCTCTTGAGGCGGCGAAAGTAGCCATGAATGCCAATTATAGCGACGTGGCCTTAAAGCCGAGTCACCGCTTTGATCCGGATGTCGATCTTGAAGCCGAACAGAAGGTTCGTGGCTATCGACGTCGTAGCAAAGCGGCCGAGGGGTTGGAATGGCGTGCAACGAATGCCAAAGCGGCCTTACCCGGTGTTGACGAAGTCGCCGAAGCTACCGTCGCTGCCGAAGGCGCGGCCGGTATTGAGGCCGCGATGGATCAAACCGGTCCCACTATAGGCGCGGCCGGTATTGAGGCCGCGATGGATCAAACCGGTCCCACTATTGAGCAACAACGTGTGTATCCTGCGAGTGAACTTCCGGAGGGAATGCTGGAAGTTTGTCGCCTTGTACTTCGAGACATTCGCAATAGTGAGCTGACAGGTGAATTTGAAGTGAATGTTCGGATTAGTCCTGATAGTGGTTTGGACCGCCCTCGTCGCCGACGTCGTCGCCGTCGACCTCGGTCCGCACCACACGAATAGCGAAAACGAGAGTACACCCCGATGTTCCTCGACTGGCTATATGGCATGTTCTCCAATGACCTTGCCATTGATCTGGGTACGGCAAATACCCTGATTTATGTGAAGGGCAAAGGGATCGTATCGTGTGAACCCTCCGTGGTGGCGGTTCAGAAGGACGGCCGTGGTGGCGGACGTGTACTCGCCGTGGGCAAGGCCGCCAAGGAAATGCTCGGACGGACTCCAGGGAGCATTGTTGCGATTCGGCCTATGAAAGACGGTGTGATCGCTGACTTTGCGATCACCGAGGCGATGTTGCGGTACTTTATCGCCAAAGCACACAATCGGAAGACACTGATTCATCCACGGATGATCATTTGTGTCCCCTTTGGCATTACTGAGGTCGAGAAAAGGGCGGTTCGCGAGTCCGCAGAGTCTGCTGGAGCGCGTGAAGTCTACCTCATTGAAGAACCGATGGCTGCGGCGATTGGGAGTGGATTACCGATCACCGAACCCAGTGGAAACATGATTGTGGACATCGGTGGGGGCACTTCGGAGGTTGCGGTCATTTCGCTGGCCGGCATCGTTTATTCCAAGTCCGTCAAAGTGGGCGGCGATAAGATGGACGAGGCAATCATTCAGCACATGAAACGAAAGTACAATCTGTTGATTGGCGAGCGCACGGCCGAACATATCAAGTGCACCATTGGAACCGCGTTTCCGACACCACCCGACGAGGTGATGACTATGGAAGTCAAAGGGCGTGGACTCGTTCACGGTGTTCCCATGACGGTTGTGATCAACAGCGATGAGGTACGTGAGGCTATGCAAGAGCCGA
>CAUZBV010000149.1:0-7895 GCA_963578115.1 Myxococcales bacterium | reverse complement strand
CCCCAAGAAGTCGACACGCTGGATATCGTACCGCCACCGGCCTGTCGTTCAGACGAAGCGTGTGATGATGGGGATCCGTGCACCATCGATCAATGTGCACCGTCGGGTGACTGCGCGCATGAGGCCTTCACATGTCCGTCACAACCCTGTGCGAGCAATGCCTGCGACGGCGACGGTGGATGCGAATGGACCGTGGATGCAGATTGGTGCCTGGTGGACGAGTCGTGCATCCCCGCGTTGACAGGGCATCCCAGTGAGCTGTGTTTGGCCTGTGTGCCCTCGGTCGATCCATTGAATTGGTCGCCCAAACCCTCGGGCCATTATTGCGGGGGCAAGGGTGCGCTTCCTATCAAGGAGTTGATGTTCATCACCCGCACGGGCTTGTTGCCGACCAACAAAACCGATGATGGCATCAACGCCTGTTTGTCGGATGCCCATTGCTTCAACATGGACAACCTGGAAATCAATGACCGCGAGCTGGGCCAGGTGGATCATTTTGTGCTGGATCCTTCTGGCATGACCTACGACGACATTCAGCACGTGGCCATGAAGGTGCATGAAGACGAAGGTGAGAACGCGTGGGTTCCCATCTGTGTGGCGGTGATCGTGGATGGCGATCTCATGTACTGCAACGATGATCTGGACTTCTCCATGGGCAGCTCGAGCAGTGAGGGCGAGCTCATGGAGTGGGTGGATGACAACCCGTATCGCAAGACTTGCGGTGGATGTTATCTCTCGACGCTGACCCATGGCCCAATGGTGGGCAACACCACGGGGGAGAGTGCAACCCTTTGGTTTCGAACCTCCGCGGCGTTTCCGGTGACGATTCGCGCCAGTACGAAAAGCGATCTGGCGGATGCCACGGTGGTCGGACCCAAGTACACAGTCATGGCAGACGACTTCACGGGAACCCTGACGCTGTCGGGGCTCCAGCCGAACACCCGCTATTACTACGAGGTTTTGGTGGATGGTGTGATTGCGTCCAAACCCGAACTCTCATTTCGCACGGCGCCCGTGGGCCCGAGCGCCTTTCGGGTGGCCTTCGGTTCCTGCGCAAAACATGCGCAGCAACCCATCTTTAACGCGGTGATTGATGCGGATCCGCATGTGCTCCTGATGATCGGAGACAACCATTACGCCAACAGCGCCGATCCCGCAGAATTGGATTTCTATTACCGGGCCACCCGGGACATTTTGCCTTTTGGCTTTACCCTCGCTCGAACCGCCACCTGGGCTGTTTGGGATGATCATGACTACACGGGAAACAACACCAACGGTCTCTCCGACGGAAAAGAGAAAGCGCTGGCGGCGTTCAAGCGATACTGGGCCAATGGCGCCTATGGCAGCGACGACACGCCCGGTATTTGGTCCTCGTTTCGCTGGGGGGATGTGGAGTTCTTCCTGCTCGACGACCGGTATTATCGGGGAATCGACGGCAGCATGCTGGGCGCCGTGCAACTTCAATGGTTGCTCGATAAGCTCGGTCAGTCCACGGCCACGTTCAAGGTCTTGGTGTCCGGCAGTCAGTGGACACCGGCCGGATCGAGCGATTCGTGGGCGTCGTTTGACGCCGAACGGGAGCTCATTCTCGACACGGTGATGGAAACCGGGGTCTCGGGTGTGTTCCTAATTTCGGGGGACGTGCACTATGCGGAAGTTCGCCGTTTGCGCGACAAATCGGCCACATCCTATGAAGTGTGGGAGTTCACCTCGTCTCCTTTGGCCAATTCGAACTCATCCTGCAAGGGCAATGGTCCCGACACGCAGCTGTTTTGTGTGGACGATGTGGACAATTTTGGGCTCTTGCACTTCGACACAGCGGCATCGCCTCCACAGGTGACGTACGAAATTCGCGATGACTTTAACGCGGTGCTGTACTCTGTCACTGTGGATTTGGACGCGCTGTCACTCTAGGAGGTCGGATGTTCAATCAACGGCTCCTGGTTTTGTTTCTGCTGCTCACGTGGGTGCCGGCGGGGTACGCTCAGTCCGCGTGGCCACCCTGTGAGGCGCCGCACGACGGCCTCCTTCAAGACGGCAAGTTGGCGTACAACGTGGTGGAGCCGGCCGACGTGCAACCCAATACGCCCATTGTGCTCATGATTCACGGCTTGGGCCATGACAAGGATCGTTTTGAAGGATTCGCGCGACTCTTCAAACTGCCCTTTCGAATGGTGCTCCCCAATGCGCCCCGGCACTACAAGGACGACGGGTTCTCCTGGTATCGCGTGCGTTGTCAGGGCGCAGTGGGCGATGTCATCGATTCGACAAAGCGCCTGTTGCAGGTCATCGACGTCCTACAAGAACGGTGGCCCCAAGCGGGCAAGCCTTTTGTGGTGGGGTTCAGCCAGGGTGGTGTGATGGGAATGAGCTTGGCTGCTCGTTATCCGGGCCGTGTTGCGGGCGTGGTGGCCTTGTCGGGGTATTTGGTCCCTCTGGATTTGCCTCTTCCCAAGGCCGGAAAACACTCGCCACCGCTCTTCATCGCGCACGGTCAAGGGGATACAGTGGTTGCCTTCGCCGAGGGAGAGGACGCCGCGGCTCGCTTTCGAAAGGCGGGATATGATGTGGAGTTTCGCCCTCATCCACGCCGTCACGCCGTACCCAAGGAAGTGATCGCGGATGGGACAGCGTGGCTGATGCGGCGAGTCAAGGCGCGTTATTCGCACTCTGTGCGCCACAAATCGTCCAAAACCAATCGGTGACAGACCTCCGTGGGACGACGCGCCTGTCCGTCCGACGGGACCAGGGTCCTCTTAACAAAATGGGTAGGCCACATCGAGGCGCAGGGCCATCTCTTCGTATCCCCGCTCGGGGGCCCTATCCGGTTCATTGAGCACAAATTGACCAAAGCGCCAGCCCGCAATGCTCAGGGTCGCGTACTCGTGAAACAAGGGGAGCGACGCGTTCTCGGTGGGCGTGAGTTTCCGTACAGACTCATACCCATCTCTCAGTGCGCGCCAACGCTCGGGCGCGGGTTTTCCTTCGTGCCAGCCGTGTCCCACGACGGTCATGGCCAAATCCAGCACCAATCGTTCATGACAAATTTCCTCCCAGTCCAAAATGGCGACCAGCTTGTCGTTGTCTGCGAGGGCGTTGCTTGGAAAGAGGTCGCCATGCACGATGCCGCGAGGGACATCTTCGGGCAATTGTGGCCGTAAGGAGCGCAGCGCGGTCCGGAGTCGTTCCACAAAGGGGTGCGCAAGGTTCTGGGCGTCTGCCTTGGCAACGATCTCTTCGAAGAGCGGAAAGCCCATGGCAAAGCTGTCGCTGATATCCGGCGGAATGGGCGTCCCGTGCAATTGAGCCAGGGCTTGGCCCAATTGGAAGAGCCCTTCGCGGGTGGGTCGGATCCAGTGACCGTGGACAAAGGGCTGAACCATCCACGCGCGGCCGTCAACCACGGTGATCCAGTCCCCGTCGGGACCCCGTAATGGGGCCGGTGTGGGCACATTGTGTTGCTGGAGCCAGACCGCATTGGCGGCGACCCGTCGGGCGGCGGCTACGCCCCGTTCATCGCAGACCTTGAGAACCAGGGGCGGTCCATCCATTCGATCGATTCGGTAGTTGGAGTTGGCCAGACCGCCCGCCAAGGTAGTAATGCGTTCAATACGCCCTGCCTTCATCCGAGTCAGGAGGTCTTGTGCCTGCGCCTCATCGACCGTTGTGTACATGTCAGCTCGCTGGTGTTTCGGACGGATGGGTGAGCGAATTGGGTAGTAGAGGGCTGGATGGTGCGCAGGCGACCAGCCACACCTGATGCGCAGCACGTGTGATCGCCACATGCAGGTGATGACGTGCCGCGTTGGTGTCCGGGAACGAAGCCGCATCGCAGTCCATCACGATCACATAATCAAATTCCAGTCCCTTGGCTTGACGTATGTCGGTCACTTCAATACCGGGAGAAAAGGAAAAATCTTGGTCACGGACTCGACGAAGGTTCATGAGATCGGCACGATCCAGCGCCGTCCACGTTTCGTCGGCTTGGGCAGGAAAGCGTGTCAACACGGCGACGCTGGCCTTGGGTTCGCGGTCGATCAAGTCGCGCAACGCATCGGCCAAAAAGGTGAAAGCGGCGCCCTTGTCGGGAAATTGAATCAACTCTGCCGGCACACCGTCGCGCGGAGTGACACTGGGCTCCGGTGGGGCCAAGTGTCCAAGCACGGAATGGGCGAGCTCCATAATGGGACGAGTGGACCGATAACTGACCTTGAGCGGGGACAAGGCGACGTGGTCCAGACCCAATAACGAGAGCATGTCGCTCCAATCGGCGAAACCGCCGTGGTCATTGACCTGTTGGGCCGTGTCCCCCGCCAATGTGACTGGGGCACCGGGTAGGCCAGTGCCCAGGAGCACTTTGAGCTCCAATGCGCCCAGATCCTGTGCTTCGTCGACGACAATGTGATTGTAGCCCAATCGTTTGTCATTCTTGTGTTGCAGTGCACCGTGGATTTGTTGGTGCAAGTAGAGCAGGATGGCGTCATCTTCATCGTCCAGCGAAGCGCGGGGGTCGTTCGGCCCCGGGGTCCCCCCGCCTTCGGCACGAAGCTCTGCTTCATCGATGCGGCGGCTGTGTTGTTTGGTGCACCATCGCTGAATGCGCTTGAGATCTTCGTCACTGAACACCCCGGCGGCGTGGGTTTCGGTGCCTTTGCGCAGCCACCGACGATCCGTAAACACGTCTTCGAAGATCGTCAGGGCGCTGTCGTGGGGTCGCTGCGCGATGACGTCGTCCAGCATGGCCAACAACGCCGGATGTCGCTTGAGTCGGGAGACTTCGGGGGGCGTGTCATTGGACACGCTCATCGGAAGCTTGGAGAAGTGGCGTCGTCGCAGCCGACGCGCCCATTTCTCAAAGGTCAGCACCTGAACACCCGGTACACCGAGCGCGGGCAACACTTTTGAAATGTAACTGGCCAGGGCGCGACTGTAGACAATGATCAATATGCGATGCGGCTGAAATCGGTCGGGATTGGCGAAGGCCAAGTACGCTACGCGATGAAGCGCCACGGTCGTCTTCCCCGATCCAGCCGTCCCTTGGATGGCCAAGATTTCCGAATCGGGCTGCGTGATCCGGCGGAACTGTTCGGGATCCAAGAGCGACGCGATCTCGGGAAGGTGTTTGTCGGTTCTCATGCGGCGGCCCAATCCGATGGTGGGCACGCCGCCCTCCATGCCCAAGATCGGCTTGGTGGATGCAGGGCGGCTGGCGGTTCCTGAGCCGCCTTGCAGCATGGGGCGATGACGATTGCCGGAAAGCCATGCGTCGTCGCTGCGTACAAAGACCGTTTCTTCGGTTTCGACTCGGAGCAGCTCGCTGTTGTCGATGGTGAGCGTTCGCCGAACTTCCATTTCGCCTTCTACATTGCGACCCGCGATGCTGATCTCGTAGTCCTCGCCTTCGCGATTCTGGTAGAAAACTTTGGAAATGGGCGCGTTTCGCCAGTCCACAATCCGAACGCCACCGCGAATGAAGGTCTGCCGGCCAATCAAGACGTCTCTTTTTTCCCCGTCCTCCTGGCGTAGCCGCATGTGGCCGAAGTAGGGGCTCTTCAGATTGACGACTCCCTCTTGATAGCTCGACTGCTGAGCGGCCAAGCGTGCCGTCCGATCCATTTGTTCGACTATGGATGCCTGGTCTTCCGCCAAGCGCTCGTCGGCGAGGCTGTCCCGCAGTCGGACCAACTCGGCATGATAGTCGGTGACTTCACGACGCGTGTTGTGCCCTTCCAAGGTCTTCATCACCAGGGCGAGAAGACGTTCCTCTTCCGCAACGGGTTGCGGGATTTCGTTCTCCCCAGTGCTCTTTGGTAGTGTCTCAGCCATAAACGCCCTCTTGTACGGCTCAATCGCTGTTGGAAGCAAGGGCTTTTTAGGGATTGTGTGGGATTCGCGTTTGAGACTCGGGTCAGCACGTCATTGGACCCTTGCCTCACACCACGCCGTCTGACACTATTCCCGCAAAGGACGAGCGGCCATCATGAGCGTCACGCACTACATCAACGATTTTCAGCATACGCCCGAGGAAAACGATGGGTCGACACAAGCGGTGGACACCCGGCCCTTGCCCTATGTCGTGTCTTGGAATCTCACCAAGCGATGCGACTTGGCCTGTGCACACTGTTACATATCGGCGGGGTCATGGCACACGGCGGATGACGAATTGACGGTTCAAGAGTGTCGACGGATCACCGATGAGATCATGGCGCTGACACCGGCACCCATGTTCATCCTCACAGGAGGCGAGCCACTGCTGAGAACCGACTTGGAGGAGATCGCCCACTACGCGTCGTCCCAAGGCGCAACGGTGGTGGTGGGGACCAATGGTATGGGCTTAACGGACGAGCGTATTGCATCGCTAAAGGCAGCGGGAGTGATGGGGTTTGCCGTGAGTGTGGATTCGCTCAAGGCCACATACCACGACCGTTTTCGTCATGGGGACGGTGCGCTGGCATTGACCACGGCGGCCATAGACCGTCTGCAGATAGCTGAAATGGACTTCATTGTTCAGACGACGATCACGCCGGGCAATCGGGACGAACTCTCGTCGTTGGTGGCATGGTCTGCCGGGAAAGGGGCGGTCTCGTTCAATCTCTATTTCCTGGTGGAAACCGGTCGCGGAAGCACAATGCGCACGCTAACAGCTGCTCAGAATGACGACGTTTTGCAGGAGCTTACCAGTCTTCAACGCGAGTATCGTGGGCGCATGTTGATCCGGTCGAAGTGCCAGCCCCAGTGGATGCGGCACATTCATGAGCAAGATCAAGAGTCGCCTTTGTTGAACTACAGCACGCGCTGTCCATGCGGTGTTCAGTATTGTCGCATCACGCCCGAGGGCAAAGTGACACCGTGCCCGTACTTGCCGGCGGTGGCGGGGGATTTGAGGACCCAGTCTTTTGCAGAGATCTGGGAGACCTCACCGCTCTTGCGGGATATGCAGACCGGTACGCCTAAGGGCAAGTGTGGGGAGTGCGAGTATCGCAAGGTCTGTGGCGGCTGCCGTGCACGTGCCTATGCGCGAACCGGGGACCATTTGGCCGCAGACGATTCTTGTTTTTATGAGCCACCGGGGGATCTTCCGTTGGTTCAGCCGCGGCAATCGGTGACCTATGGCACCATGGCTGCCCCCACATTGGTGTGGACGGCGGAAGCCGATGGACGGATGCAGCGGATTCCATCTTTTGTCCGAAGTGTTGTGGTGAAGCGGGTCGAAGACTACGCCCGGCGCAATGGTCACTCGGAGGTTACGCCGGAGCTCCTCGATGACATTCGCAAAGACATGCCCATCGACTTTTCCAAGAGACTTCCTTTTTTCTTGCGCAAGAAGAGCTAGGTTTCACGCCGAAGCACGTTGAACACGGCATGGCCCGTTGCTACGGGATCCGCATCGTTGCCATCGAGTGAAGGGCAGCCGCCGCTGAACACGTCGGTACGGCACACGGCCACACGATTGCCCATGCGGATGATCTTGCTCTCGGCGTAGAGATCGGCTGGTGGAGCGGGTTGCAGGTAATCGATGCGCAAGTCGACCGTGCTAATTCGGTCGGCCACATTTTCCAGCTTTGTGAACGTGACCGCACCCGAGCAGGCGTCCACCAGACTCGCCACGACTCCACCGTGCAGCGCTGGGCGCGTGGGATCCCCGATCCAAGTGTCCTCGAATGGCACCCGCAAAATACAGTGCCCCGGCGTCAACAGTTCGACTTGAATTCCCAAGTGCTTGTTGAAGGGCACCCCACGCTCGACGAAGTGCGCCATGGGTTGCAGATGTTTGTCGATGTGATCCTTGTTCATATGCACCGTTTCGGGGTTGCTGAGAGTCAGGCTCGCAGTCCGTATCAGACGTGTCAAGGGGCTGGGGAGCCGGGGACAATTGTCACCGCGCGCGAATAAAC
>CAUZBV010000148.1:0-7947 GCA_963578115.1 Myxococcales bacterium | reverse complement strand
TTTCGTAGTGAATCGTTCCGATGCAGTCGGCCAGCTCTTGGGCGGAGACGCTGCTCGGCTCTTGTCGACCCAAAAGGACCACTTCCTCGCCCTCTGTGGGATCGGCTATACCGGTCACGTCCACCATCGTCATGTTCATGCAGACACGACCCAAAATCCGTGCTTTTTGGCCGCGGACCAGCACAAACCCTTGGCTCGACAGACGGCGATCATAGCCGTCGTAGTACCCCACCGGAAGCACCGCAATCCGGGTGTCTTCGGCGCACCGGTGTGCTCGCCCGTAGCCCACATAATCCCCTCGTTGGGCGGCCTTCACCTGAGCAATCCGGGTCTTCCACGTCAACGCGGGTCGCAGACGGACGCGTTCGGCATGCACAATGTGGGTGGCTATCTGTGTTTTTGGGCTCGGCCACAAGCCGTAGCAGGCGATTCCGGGACGCACCATGTCGAAGTGCGCTTGCTCGAAAAGCAGGTGGGCGGCGCTGGAAGCGCAATGGCGAAGGACGTTTTCCCTGGACGCGATCGCTTCTTTAAATCGAGCCAGTTGGACGTGTGCGAACGTGTGGGTTGTTTCGTCCTCCACGTCGGACAAGTGGGTACTGAGTCCTGCCAATCGGGTTCCTTGTTGGGTGTGTGCCTGCGTCGCCAATGCCATCGCTTGGTCCGGGGAAAGACCTTGTCGATTGGTTCCAGTCTCCACTTTGATGTGGATGGGGATCTCCTTGTTCATCGCTTTGCCGGCCACATCCAATGCATTCAACACCGATGGGGAGCTCACTGTGATGTGCCACGGCCCCTCGGCGATTCGTGGGGCGTCTTCGGCAAAGACGGGACCCATGATGAGGACATTGACATCCAGGTCGTGGAGCATTTCAGCCTCCGCAACCTCATTGACACACAGCGTGCCGGCTCCCGAACCGACGAAGATGTCGGCGCACAGGCGCAACCCGTGACCGTAGGCGTTGGCTTTGACAACGGGGGCCACGATTGTGCGTTCATCGCTGAGATCCTGGAGGGTATCGAAGTTGTGTCGGAGACAACTTTCACTGATCTCGATCCATGTGTGATGGCCATTCATTGATCGAGTGCTACCACTGGCAGGTGAGGGTCTGTCAAGCGGCAGATGGTCCAACGCGCTCGGAACTGCATTTGGTTATTGCGGATTGACAAGCGCGTAAGGGCACTTCAACGTATTGAGTACGTGGCACGCACAACGACAGATATCCGGCGAGATCGATTGGCGCGAGAACATGGGACGCTCTTCAAGACGGGCTCTTATCGCATGTCTTTGCTCTATCCCAATCCCTACTCCATAGCCATGTCTTCGTTGGGTTATCAAGTGATGTATCGCTTGTTTAATGGGCACCCAGATGTGGTGTGTGAGCGCGCCGTTTTACCGGATGACGTGGCCTACTTTCGTCAGAAAAACGGGACGCTGACCACCCTGGAGTCCAACTTTCCCGTGGGTGGGTCGGATTGTGTGGCGATCTCATTGGCGTTTGAGCCGGATCTGGCCGGGGTGTTTACCATGCTGGATTTGGCGCGGATTCCGGTCTTGCGTTCGGAGCGTAGCGACCACCATCCGCCCGTGATCATCGGGGGCCCCATTACCATGTCCAATGCGCTGCCACTGGCACCCATCGCCGATGTCGTGGTCATTGGTGACGGTGAGTTGGCCGCTCAACCCCTGTTGGATGCGTTGCTCTCGTCGGTGGGACAGGGGGACCGCAATGCGCTCTTGGAGACGCTGGCATCCAAGCCCGGGATGTTTGTGCCGGCCATTCACGGCGACCGGGTGCCTGCTGCCCTTCGAGTCACCACCGATGATTTGCCCGCCATTGGGCAGATTTGGACACCGGATGCGGAGCTCGGTGACATGTTACTCATTGAAACCAGCCGAGGGTGTCCACGGTTTTGTTCTTTTTGTGTGATGCGTCAAACCGCCCAGCCCATGCGCAGTGCGGATCCACAGCGGGTCGAGGAGGCGATGAACTCCGATGCGCCCCGATTCGGATTTGTGGGCGCAGCGGTCAGTGAATATCCGCACATCAAGCGCGTCCTTCGGTACGCTGTAGAACATGGAAAAGGCGTCGGGGTGTCCAGTCTACGGGCCGACCGATTGGACGACGAGTTTGTGGAGCTTTTGCAACGAGGCGGGTATCGAACCATGACCATCGCCAGTGACGCCCCCAGCCAAGCCATGCGGAACCGCATCAAGAAAGGGTTGCGTGACCGACATCTGATCCACGCCGCTGAGTTGGCCGCTCGCTATACGATGCGGATCTACAAGATGTACGTGATCGTGGGTTTACCGGGAGAAACCGATGAGGACATCGATGAATTGGCCGACTTCGCGTTGATGTTGCAAACGATTGTCCCTCGCGTGGCGCTGAGTCTGTCCCCCTTTGTTCCCAAGTTGCATACCCCATTGGGAGACGCGCGATTCGAAGACATCAAAGTGCTGGAACGTCGAATTCGTCGGTTGCGTCAGCGTGTCAAAGGCAAGGTGGAGCTTCGTAGTGTTTCGCCACGATGGTCCTGGGTGGAGTATCGCTTGTCGCAAGGAGGGATCGACGCGGGGTTGGCCGCGGTTCAGGCATGGCGAGATGGTGGAACGGTCGCTGCCTACCGCCAGGCATTTAAGGACCGCCCTTCGGATCCTCGGGCGGCACTCCTTGCAGCCGATCATCACGGTCTTTGGCAGCCTGCGGGGATGCGCTGATGGTAAGGACGATGAAGACGGCTGGGTTTGCAGTCCAAAACGGTCGCAACTCGGGATGTGCTTCCGGCGCGGGGCACCCGATCCTCGCTATCGTCACCCTGGTTGTTTCGTTGACGGCCTGCGCATCGGTCGGTGAGATCGATCCGGTGGATGGTCAAAACGGTGCGGACACGCGGGGGATGTTTCCGCCCGCTCCTCCACAGCCGCAACCGCTGGGCGAAGCGCCTCCCGGAGCCAGTGCGGAGCAACAAGACGCGCTGTGGTGGGTGAACACCTATCGGGCACAAGCGGGCTTGGGTCCGGTTGCTCAGTTGGCCACCATCAACGAAGCCGCGTCCGCACACGCGAAGTATCTCGCATACCATCCCGAACTCTACGACGAGGGAGGGCGTAGCGTGCATCAAGAGAGCCCGGATTATGACGGTTTTGGGGGCGTGTATTATTGGGAGCGCCTCGAAAAGGCCGGATACACCGGGGAGGCATTGGCCGAGGTGGTGACGTTTCAGCCCAAAGCGATTTCGGCCGTGGCTCATTGCATGGAGTCGCTCTATCATCGGCTCCCTCTCCTCCACCCTGCGGCGAAACACATCGGGTACGGGGGCGCTGAGCACCAGGGACGTTTTGCCAATGTGTTGAATGTGGGCACGGTCACGGGTTTGGTGACGACCGTATCTCAGGGCATTCCATGGCCACCGCCGGGTGCGCATGGTGTGCCTCTGACGTGGGATGGTCTCGAAGATCCGCAGCCGCCAAGCCCCCCAACAGGGTTTCCATCGGGGCCGATTGTGACATTGGGCTTTTCGGATGGGGCTCATGTGGTGTTGGGGGACCACGCTCTGATCGACGTGACCCAAGATCCTGTCCCCGTAGCGCATGTGTCACGGAGTCCAGACGACGATGTCCACCTGGACGAATACAGCGTTGTGGCGCTCTATGCCCATGATCCATTGGAGCCAGGTCACACGTACGAGGTTCGGTTCCAGGGAACGAGCGATGATGTCCCCTTCGACCGGTCGTGGACCTTTGTGACGCGACCGACGTCGGTCTGTGATCCTCTTTTGCAGAATTGCGAAATCGGGAAGGCCTGTTACAGCGAAGCGTCGCTTACGGGTGTGTTTACGGGTGTGTGTACCTGGATAGGCAGCAAGACGGAGGGACAAGCATGCACGGCCCAAAACGACTGCCTGATGGGATTGACGTGCGTGAAATCAACCGGTCAATGCGAAGCCTATTGTGGCATCAACGTCGGTGGACCCTTGGATTGTCTCAACCGATGTGAGGGTGGCTATATTGAGCTCGATGCCGCCCTTCAACTGGGTGTGTGCAAGGACGCTTAGGACCGATCTATTTTCGTTGCGTTGGTCGCTTCTTGGACACAGGTTTCGTTGCTTTCTCGTGCGCCTCGTCGACCCGCAGCTGCACCCATTCCACGAGTCGCATCTCGAGTCGCGGCACTTTCCCGAACATGTGGGTGCCATGCAATTTTTTATGAGGCACCGCCAGGACGATGGCGTGGGTTCGGTCGAGCATGGCATCGAACAAGGGGCGAGCGCCCTTCTGGACCTCGTCCTCCGGGGCGACCATGAGCAGCGGTCGTTTCCCCCATTGAGTGATGTGTTGCAAGGATGGGAGCCCCAGATAGTTCGTACCCGGTGAGAGTAAAATGGCGGCTCGAATGTTGGGATGTGTTGCGGCGTAATGCAGGGCGACACTGCATCCAACACTGGCACCCACCAGGACCACTCGGCGTGGGTGCACCCGCTTTTTTCTCAGGAACTTGAGGGCAGCCTCAACGTCTTTGTGCATGGCCCTGAAGAGCGTTGGATCGCGCGCAGCAACACGCTTGGAGAGATCGTTCTTCTTGTGGAGTTTGCTCTCTCCGTGTCCTCGCAGATCGACCGCCAACATCCCCAGGCCTTTCTTCTTCGCAGCCGTCATCAGGGACCGCCACGCGTGGCGGTCGCTCCGAAACATGTGCAAGGCCACTATCACCCCTTTTTTCTTGTTTTCCGGTGCCATCCAGTCGGCTTTCAGGCGAAGCCCATCGGATGTACGTAGGGTGATCGGACTGGCGATGGCTGGGAGCGTACTGAACAGGAACAATATGGCGAGAACGATTCGCATTCGACGTAGCATACATGGTTGCCTATACATCGGCTATCGGTATCGTTAATCGGTACTCTCGTGTTTTCGTGCTAGTCTGGTCGCAGAATGGCGTCCATTGAACCGTTTGAGCGTTTCTTGATTCGACTGGAGAAAGTGCGCGCCGTGTCCCCACATACACTGCGGGCGTATCGGTCGGACCTGATGGAATTTGCTTCATTCTTGGCTCAAGAGTCTTTGGCTTGGGATCATGTGGACACCGCGTCGGTACGGACTTATCTACACCGTCTGTTTGGGCAGCGAAAGCCAGCGACCATCTCTCGGAAGCTCGCAGTGCTCCGTTCTTTCTATCATTTTGCGGTGGCAACCGAGCAGATTGAGAGCAATCCCTGCGAAGGGGTGCGATCGCCCAAAGTGGGGAAACGATCCCCGCGGATCTTGATGGAGGAGGATGTCCAGCGACTCCTGGCCACCCGGGTTCCGGACAGTGTGCTCGAGATGCGCAATACGCTGCTGTTCGAGATCTTGTACGGAGGTGGGTTGCGAGTGAGCGAGCTTGTGGGCCTGAATGTGCACGATATCGACCGGGAGAGCCGATTGATTCGGGTACGGGGCAAGGGCAACAAAGAGCGAATTGTACCGGTGGGCAAGTCCGCCATCGTTGCGTTGGACCGGTACTTGGTCAAGCGGCCCGATCTTCGTCCGGCCGAGGGTGAGTCCGCCGTATTTCTTAATCGATATGGTCGGCGTCTGTCGGTTCGTTCGGTGCGGCGCCTTCTCAATCAACGGCATCAACAAAACGATGGATGGGATTCGATTCATCCGCACATGTTGCGCCATTCGTGTGCAACGCATTTGCTCGAAGGCGGTGCGGATTTGCGGCACATTCAAGAGTTTCTTGGGCACGCGAGTCTGGCCACAACCCAAAGATATACTCAAGTGAGTCTTGAACAAATTATGCGGGTGTACGACGATTCGCATCCGAGAGCCCGAACAGGGGATGGAGCGAAGGACTGATGTTCAAGGGAACAACGATTATTGCTGTTCGTCACGCAGGCGAGGTCGCTATTGCTGGGGACGGACAGGTGTCTATGGGGCAAACGGTGGTCAAGTCATCGGCCAACAAGATACGGCATCTGTTGGACGGAGCCGTGATGGTCGGATTTGCCGGTAGTACTGCCGACGCATTCACGCTCTTTGAGCGTTTTGAAGGCAAGCTCAAGGATTTCAATGGGAACCTGACTCGCGCCGCGGTCGAGCTGGCGAAAGATTGGCGAACGGACAAGGCTTTGCGACAACTGGAAGCGCTCATTTTGGCTGTGGATGCCGAGAAAACCCTGTTGATTTCAGGAACGGGCGATGTCATTGAACCCGATGATCCCGTGATGGCGATTGGTTCCGGTGGCAACTATGCGTTGGCTGCAGCGCGTGCTTTGGTGAAGCATTCGCCGGCGATGTCGGCGGCGGAGATTGCCCGCGAGGCGTTGATGATCGCTGGAACCATCTGCCTCTATACCAACGCGCACATTAGTGTGGAAAAGCTTACGGAGGCCAAGAGCCAATGAGCACAGACGATCACGACATTCCCGTTGAAGCGTGTTTCACGCCGCGTGAGTTGGTGTCCGAACTCGATCGATACATTGTGGGCCAAAACGATGCGAAAAAAGCAGTGGCTATCGCCCTGCGGAATCGCTGGCGCCGCCGCCAGGTAGAGCCGCCGCTGCGCGACGAGATCACGCCCAAGAACATCATCATGATCGGTCCGACCGGGGTCGGTAAGACTGAGATCGCGCGTCGGCTGGCCAAGTTGGCGCGCGCGCCTTTTGTGAAGGTGGAAGCGAGCAAATTTACCGAAGTGGGCTACGTGGGACGCGACGTCGACTCGATGGTGCGTGATTTGGTGGAGAACGCCGTCTCCATTGTAAAGGGTGAGCAGCGCCAACGCGTCGAGGGGCTCGCCAAGGACAATGTCACCGATCGTTTGTTGGATTTGCTGGTGCCAGCAGCGCCCGCCACCCAGGGATTCGAAGTCGATTCGGAGGCCACCCAGGACGCTTCGGCACAGCGGACTCGAGAGAAGCTGCGAGCCATGCTCGAGGACGGCCAGCTCGAGGATCGAAAAATATCTGCCCAAACCCCGGACAAATCCTCCATTCCTACGCTCGAGATCTTTTCCAGTCAGGGCGGTATGGAAGAGATGGGCATGCAACTACAAGATCTCTTTGGCAACATGTTCCCGAAAAAAACACGGGAGCGAGACTTGACGGTCAAAGATGCTCGGGATCTTTTCTTGGAGGAAGAGATCAACAAGCTGATCGACACCGAAACGGTCATCCATCAGGCGAGAGTACGGGCGGAAGAGACCGGTATCATCTTTGTGGATGAAATCGACAAAGTCGCGGGACGCGAAACAGGGCGTGGACCGGATGTGAGCCGAGAAGGTGTTCAGCGCGATCTGCTGCCCATCATCGAAGGCGCCACGGTGTCCACCAAGTATGGTCCCGTGAGCACCGATCACATCTTGTTCATCGCGGCCGGTGCGTTTCACATCGCCAAAGTCAGTGATCTGATTCCAGAACTTCAGGGACGCTTCCCCATTCGTGTTGAGCTTCAGTCGTTGGAGGAGGAGGACTTAATTCGCATCCTTCAAGAGCCGGAAAATGCGTTGCCGAGACAATACCAAGCCATGCTAGCGACCGAGGGATTGCCTGTGCAATTTAGTGACGATGCGTTGGCCGCGATAGCAAAAATTGCCGCCGATGTGAATCGGAGCTCCGAAAACATCGGAGCGAGACGGTTACACACGGTGATGGAGAAACTCTTGGAAGATCTTTCGTTCCGAGCGCCAGAGCTTCCCAAGGATGCGATCTCCATCACGGCGGATTATGTTCGAGAACATCTGACCGACGTCATTGAAGACGAAGACTTGGGGCGGTACATCCTGTGAGCACGGACCCAACAACGCACGATGTGGACAACATTGTTCAGACAGCCGATCTGGTCGCCATTGCGCGTGGAACCATGTCCAAGAATTTCAGGCAGGCCCCCGTTGTATTGACCCGAGGCGAAGGGTTGTATGTCTGGGACCGTACGGGTCGGCGCTATCTCGATTTTATTGGAGG
>CAUZBV010000147.1:0-7960 GCA_963578115.1 Myxococcales bacterium | reverse complement strand
ATGTTGCTGGCTGCGGCGTTGGTTTTCTTTATGCTGGGTTTGTTGTCCAAAGAACATGCTGTGACATGGCCCGTGGCATTGATGCTCATCCAAGGCGGCCGATGGCTACGATTCCGACGCGACCCAAAGGCTCATACGTGGCCACGGATGCCGCCTGTGTGGTTCATGGGGGCTACGGTCGCTATCATTGGGCTGTACTTGTGGGCTCGGGCACAGGCATTACCCGCTCTCTTGGGTGGGGACATTCCCGTGAGCGATAATCCCATGGTGGCCGCTCCTTGGGGTTCACGAATTCTCACCGTGGCGAAGATCTATTTTCATTACTTGCGCTTGTTGGTCGCGCCCATGGTGATGACCGCGGATTACAGCGCTCATGTGGTGCCCACTGTTACTTCATTTTGGGATGCCGATGCGTTGGCGGGGCTTGTGGGGATCGCAGCAACGTTCGCGGTGTTCGGCGCAACGGTCCGTCGATTGCCGGATGTCGCTGGTGCGCTTTTGGTGTTCTTGATGATGGCCTCGCTGGTCGGCAACGTTTTTTTCCTGAACACCATCATCATGGCAGAACGTCTCATGTATCTGCCCAGTGTGGGATGGTGTGCGTTTCTCGCTCTGGTCATTGGGGTCGTCTGGGAGGGGGCTCGCTGGCATGCGGTGGGGCGACGGGTTCTCCTGGTGGGCATCGCGCTTGTGCTGGGATTGTACGCGCTGCGATCGTGGCAACGGGTTCCCGTGTGGCAGAACAACATGACCCTCTTTGGTGCGGCAGTGGCCGACGCGCCGGACTGTGCACGTGCCCACCAAATATTGGCGTATGAGCTGGTGGGCGATTTGTACTGGCAGCGGCACGATGGGCGCGCTGCACTGGACAATTATCGTCAGTCGTTTGCCGCTGGCGCCACCTCGTCGGTGTTGGGAAAGCTGTGCCTCGCGTTGGTGGAGAACAGAGAGGTGGCGGCCGCGGTGAAGCGCTGCCAGAACGCCGCCAAGCTCCAGCCCAACAACGCGACTCTTCGACTCTTTTTGGGATTGGCGTTGAATCAGAGTGGGCGACCTGTCGAAGCCCTAAAAGCCTTTAATATGGCTGTTTCATTGGCACCCGACGATCGCATGATTCGCCGCGAATACGAACGATTCCGTGCCCAAACCCCCGCCCTGCTTCGTTAGTGGGGTTTTCTTTTCTGCATGCGTTGAATGGCCGCCTTTGCGGCCGTACGAATCGCGGGATGGGCGTGCCGGCTCGCCTCGTTAATCAACGTTTCTGATTCAGGCAATGCCCAGCGTTCGAGTAGCCGTATCGTGGTTTTGGCGACCACCGGGTCTTGTTCTTGAGCGCGTTTGCGCAACA
Organism: Myxococcales bacterium; assembly: GCA_963578115.1. GTDB lineage: Bacteria > Myxococcota_A > UBA9042 > CAUZBV01. Next base: position 6,612 of record CAUZBV010000147.1, on the reverse strand, counting down.
CGGCGATGGGCGGTCGGTGTCGCGACGAGGTAAGGTAAAGGGCTTCCAATGCTGCGATTCGGACTTCGATGGCCGCGTCCATCACCAGGGTGTGAAGCGTTGGAACGATCTCGTCGGCGCGGTCTGGATGAAAGGACAACGCTGCTCCTAGCGCATGTGCGAGCCGCGTTTTTGTGGGCCAGTCATGACCTTCCACCACCGCCTTGGAGGCATCGATCAGGGTCGTTGTTGCGAGGCGCTTCGGCATTCCGGTCAATGCCACAATCGAGGCGCGTTGAACGGCGACGGAGGTATCCTTCGATGCCCGTCCCAGTGCGCGGATGCCCCCATCGGATGCGATGTGACCCAATGCGAGGGCGGCTGCGGCGCGCACACCTGTGTTTGGTTCTTTCTCCAAACGCTCCAACAGGCCGGAGTGGAGCGACTCGGTCCAGGATGATGGAGTCGGTGTCCCTTCGATTCCGGTGAGGACGAGTGTGTCGGGTTCGTGAGCTTTTGGGATCAACGCAAGGATTGTACGTCGCCGCGTTGCGGCATCCGGAGACCGCATTTGCTGGAGTAGGATCTGCAAAACCGTACCCGAGTGTGTTTGCATCAACAAGGGGGCCTGGGTGGCGTTGGTCTCTGGCCAGTCCACCAGCGGGTTTATGGCCGCAGAGGGTGCGATCAACAGACGCCCACGGTGAAAGTCGTGCAGGGCCAAGTACTTCTCACGCAGCTTTTGTGTGTGTTGGGGTGGGGGCGTCAGAATCCAAGCAATGGAACGCCATGCCGCGTGGGCGATACGTGGATGGTCACTCACTACCAGCCCCAGCAAGGGGGCAATGGCTTTCTTCGAACCGCTTGCCCCCAGGGCCCACACGATCATTCGCTGTGTGGCGGCGCCTTTCAATGCGAGTTGTTTGATGAGGAAGTCGACCGCCGTGTTGTCGCCAATGAGGCCAAGACTCCAGAGGATGGCCATTCGGGTCGAAGACGATTGCTGCCCATGCAGTTGTACCAACATCTTGGTGCCTGCCGATCGACCTTGCATGCCCAGGGCCAATGCCCGCATTCCGTGGAGACGTTTGGGCATTCCACGAAGTTTCTCGATCGACAAGAGCGCTTTGTTCGCCCGCGGTCCCTGGATGGCACCCAGAGCCCAGACCACTTCCATTTGAACTTTCCGATCCGGTCGTTTCAGGACGTTGGCCAGCGCATCACTTGCGTCGTCGGATCCGATGGTGGCAAGGGCCGCAATGACCTGTGACCGCAAGACCGAGTCATGGGTGTCCAGCAGATGGACGAGATGGGGGACAGTCTGGGGATTTCGTGTGGTCATGAGTAAGCGAAGACTGTGCGTGCGCATTCGCAAGTCGGTGTCATTCAGTCCGTCCAGGATGCTCTTGAGGCTGCGGGCTGCCAATCGCTGCACTCGCTGCACGACGGGTGTCGAATCGGGAGCGGAAGCAAGGGCCAATCCCCGCGCGATGCGTTCATAGAGTTCGAGGAGGAGCTTGCGATACACCTCTTTGCGTTGTTTGCGTGCCATCAAATCGGTAAGAATGTCCGCGGTGATTTCATGCTCCGCAGCGGTTGCAATGCGCAGTAATCGGCGGCCGGCGTCGGTCACATCATTGGGAGATGTCGCGCTACGTAGGATGTTTTGAAGGCGACGCACCAATTCTCCGCGTTGCCCTAAACGCTCTAAGATGTCGGCCATTTGGAGTTGGTAGTTCACGTCCGAAGGCGCCAGGCTGACACAGCGCCGATAGACATCCAGCGCCGATTTGAGATCCCCACGTCGCACCAGAAGGTCTGCCAAGTTGGCGAACGCGGTGGGGTCGGTCGGGTAGAGGTCGACCAACAATTGTGCGAATTCCAACGCCTCGGGAATGTGGGCCTGTTCCATCCCCGCACGGGCCAGTTGACTCAATCTTTGGCGGGCAGCGTCGGGATCGACACGGCCTAATCTGCGCAGCACAGACAAACTCTTCCCCGGTTGATTGATCCGCTCGTAGAGTTCGGCGAGCATGGCCAATGCTTGGCCATCGTTGGGCTGGAGCTCAAGATACCGCGTCAAGACATGCTCGCTTTGATCAAACTCCTTTCGATGACGATGGGCTTCTGCCAGCAAAAGCGCTGCGTGACGGTCGCTTGGCTTGGCATTCAAACGCTCTTTGAGCGTTCGAACCGAAACGTGCAGCGTTCGCAGTCGGGCCCGCAGGGAGACAATGCGCTCACGAGCCTCTTGTTCCAGTACGTTGTCAGCACGGCGTTGTTGTTTTAAAAGGGTTTCCCACTGGACAACGGCATCCGATAGTCGTTCCGCTTTCTCTAGGATTTGGGCCAACTCACGACGAACCACCGGGCGTGCATTGGGCAAGGCCAGAGCACGTTCGAAGTCGTCTACAGCGCGGTCGATGAAATCGTGCTCCGCCAGCACCCGTGCACGAGTGACGTACGCTATCTCTTTGTTCCGAAGCGTAGAGACGATTTGTTGCCAGGTTTCAAGAGCTTCTTCTTTTTGCCCTTCACCGAAGTAAAACTCCCCCAGCGCCACTCGGTGATTGGGGTCATGTGGTTCAATGCGGATGAGGGCTTTGTACGCGCGCAAGATGTGTGCATGGGAACCGTCGTTGCGTAACAGGGTCTCCAAGATGGACTCTTGAATGCTCGGATCATTGCCAAATCGCCTCGTCAACTTGGCGAGGATGGCCATTCCCTTGTCCCGAAATCCATCTTCGAAATAGAGCTTGGCCAACTCCAGCGCATATTCGGGGTCGTTTCCGGCGTTTCGCACCAGCTTCTCGTAGATGCGGACAACTGCGCCTCGGTCTCCTGTGCGTCGGACGATACGCAGCACCGCATTCCGAGCAATGACGTTGCCCGGCCGGCGTTTCAGCGTTTTTCGATAATAGGACAGGGCTTTGTCATCGTTTCCTGTCTCTTCGTGAAGTCGTGCGAGTAAAAACACGGTCGGGACTGTCCGACGCCACGTCATCACCGTTCGAATGAGGGCGGGAAGGGTGCCCTGTTGCCGATGCAGTGAAACGAGGCTGTCCTGAAGTTCGAGGCGAGCCCAGTGTTCGGGAGGAAGTGCCCGCAGAGTCCTTTGTAAGAGTGTGTCGGCCTCTTCCCCTTGGTTGATCCGGGCCAGGAGTTGTGCCAACTCGGTCACAACGGCGATGTGCATTTTGGGGTCATTACGACTTTTTGGCAGCCACTCTCGTACCACTTCCACGGCTTGCCGAAACAGTCCGTGTGTCTTGAGTTTGTCCACAAAACGGATGGCGCCCTGCACATCGGTCGCCTTGGATCGGACCAGTGCCCGGTACATTGCCATGGCTCGGTCCGGCGCGCCCGCAAGCAGCGCAACGTCAAACAGCTGCGCGCGCATTTTGTTGCGTTGGGTTTTGGTCGCGCCGTGTTGAATGGCTTCTTGCAGATGGGTCATGGCTTCTGCCCACTGATTGGTCTCGGTCAAACACTGCGCAATGGCGGCATGGGCGATGGGATTGTGGGGATCCAGTCGCAACGCTTCGTTGTATTCCTTGAGGGCCAAGTGACATGTGCTTCGGTGACGGATGAGATGGCCCAGCACAATCCGAAGATGGATTGGATTTGGGTGGTCAGGGACCCGATCTCGTATTGCTTCGATGAGTGATGACAATCCGCCAGCCGCTCGGATGTGCCGCAAAACACGGTCCATGGCCTCCGCATCGGCGGGGTTGTTCTCCAACGCTCGTTGAGCTGCCCGGAAGGCGGTCTTGGATGCGGCGGTCGGTGGTGCGGCAATGGAGACAGCACTGGAGGTCACGAGGACGAGGAACAGGGCTTTTCGAAACACGGATGTCACAGTCGTCTAACGCATGGCGGGGCGCTCTTCTTCCAGCCCCAATTCACGGATCTTTTTGATGAGTGTGGTCCGGCTCACGCCCAACTCACGCGCCACACCACTCTTGTTCCAGCCCGTACGAATCAATGCGGCTCGTATGAGGCGATCTTCCAGACTCCGGACGGCTTCGGTGAGGGTGCCGGTGTTGGTCTCCGGTTCTTGCGGTGTTTGGCTGCGCTGCGTCAACGCGGGAGAAAGCATCGCCGGTCCGATTTCGACTTCATCTCCAGAGAGGACCATGAGCCGTTCGATTTCGTTTTCCAGTTGGCGAATGTTGCCGGGCCAATCGTACTCCCAAAATCGTCGCATGACTTCCGATGACAGGCTGCGAATCCGCCCTCCTGTTTTTTCCGCGATCTTTTGAAGAAAGTGTGCGCAGAGCGATGGGAGATCACTCTTGCGTTCGCGCAAGGGAGGTAGGTCCACGCAAATGACACTCAGACGATAGTAGAGATCCTCTCGAAAGGAACCCTCTTTCAGCATATCGAGAATGACCCGGTTGGTGGCGGCCATCACGCGCACATCCACCGTGACAGGGCGGGTCCCCCCCACGGGCATGAACGTTCGTTCCTGAAGAACGCGCAGCAGCTTCACTTGCATGGCAGGGCTCATGTCTCCGACCTCATCCAGGAAGAGCGTGCCTCCGTCGGCGAGTTTAAAGAGCCCATCCTTGTCGCGGATAGCGCCGGTGAATGCGCCTCGGACGTGTCCGAACAACTCCGACTCCAGGAGGTTGTCATTGAGCGCCGAGCAGTTGGTGGCCACGAACGCGCTGTCGGTACGCCGTCCGTTGTTGTGTGTGGAACGGGCAACCACCTCTTTCCCTGTACCGTTTTCTCCTGTGATCAGTACCGTCGCGTCACTGTTCGCCACCTTTTCAAGGAGCGCGTAGAGTTGGTTCATTTTGTCCGAGTCGCCAACCAGGCCACCAAAGACCCGCTGATCGCTTCGCTCTTCGACCTGGCCCTTCAGCGCATGGACGATGCTCCCCATGAGGTCAAAGAGGTAGTTCAAGTCGCGCTCACTCAAAACGGGGATGTCTTCCAACGCGTGCTTCGGCTGCTCCACCGGGAGATTGATCTCCTGAGCGTTCTTCACGATTTCCAACTGACAACGTTCGGCGGTGTCTTCGACAAGAAATCCGCTACAAAATATGGAGCCGACAAATCGTCCATTGTGGTGCACCGGTGCCATGGCAATGGGAAAGCCCAGGTGGCACGTGTCGACCAGTTGTGGACCTAGGTTGCCGGAGCGAACCACGGTTTGAGTGGCGAGCTCCACGGAACGGTTGCATCGTTTGAATCCTTCCGCAGACTGGGTCAACGAAGTGTAACAGAATGAATTATGCGGCGGCACAATGACGCCATTCGCGTGATCGGAGACGTAACCGCGTGCGTCTGCAAAGGCGATCTCGATTTGCCACCACTTCCGAATATGTTCGCGCAACTGTCGAATCAGATGGGATTCGTCCAGGCTTTGACTGGTGATCATTCCATTTCTCCTCATCGGCAATCTTGCATGCTCGCGCGAGGAAGGCTACCGTCAATTTCGATGAGCATGGCCCCACCCAATGGCAACTTGGCTCGTTATGGCCTCGTACAACTGCTCAACGATTTGCGATCGGGTGAGTATGACGGTGTTCTGCGCCTGCACATTTCGGATTTGACCGTTCGGTTATATCTTCAGGGGGGAACCCCTGTCTTTTGTGTCAGTTCGTCCCCAACTCATTCGCTGCCCGCGTTTCTTGTGCGACAGCGTGCTGTGGACAGTGACGTCTTGGACGAGATGGTGGATCGAGCCCGCCGGGAACGCCAGCGGCTTGATGAAGTGCTGCGGAACGAGAAATTGGTCAGCACCTTTCAAATGAGCGCCATCAAACAGTCGTTGGGGCAATCAATATTGAGCAATCTCTTCGATCAGTCGGAGCTCAATTATCAACTGGACGGCGGCCGACTCCCTCCGGGCATGGAGGCCTTATCCCTGGACCCGGTGCGCGCGTTTTTCCGGTCGTTACGCGATGATGACGTCTTTGATCTCGACAGTGCTCTGGCCGAGCAGCAGAACCAGGTGCTGCTCAAGGGGCCGGAATGGGACACACACACACGCTCATTGACCAGCGTGTTTCGTGCTGCCGAAGATGTGATGGTTCAGTTGGCGGACGGCACGGTCACATTGGCGATGTTGAAGGACGCGCTTGATTCTTCCGATTGTAGCCGACTGGTCTTTGCCATGCTCCAAACAGGCATGATCGCACTGGGAGAGCGGGACGAGAGTCTCGAGCCGGAAGACGACATCGCAGAAGAAGAAACGGAGACAGAAGAAGAGACCGAGAGTGGAGAACCGTCGACTTCGGCAGAGGAACCCACGCCGGAAGACTCGGCGTTCTTTCTGGATGGGTCGGTGGAGGACGAGTTTGCGAAGTTGGTAGGCAATCTTGAGGCCGGTTTGGTCTCTCTCGATCGAGAAGAGCCCAGCCAAGCGCCCAAGAAAAGACGCAGCCGTGACGACGATGATGCGCCATCAGGGATCGCGGTTTCTGTCTCACAGGCCGTGGCTCCCGAGAAGGAGTCGGCACCGCCGTCCTCCAAGCCCCTTCCATCCGATGAGTCCGTGCCGGTCACGGAGGTTCAACCACCCGATGAGTCCGTACCGGACACGGAGGTTCAACCAGCCGAAGAGGCACCGGTGGAAGAGGAAGCGGCCGCTCCGGCGAAGAAGAAAGCGGCCGCTCCGGC